>CAMWZE010000514.1 GCA_947178685.1 uncultured Porphyromonadaceae bacterium | reverse complement strand
CAATGGGAGGAAGTACTAATACTGTGCTCCATCTTCTCGCAGTAGCCAACGAGGCGGGTGCAGACTTTACAATGGCTGATATTGATATGCTATCACGCAAGACACCTGTTTTGTGTAAGGTTGCTCCTAATTCACATTACCATATAGAAGACGTAAACCGTGCCGGTGGAATTCTTTCAATTATGAAGGAATTGGCCGACAACGGTCTTGTTGATACTTCCATAAAGCGTGTTGACGGACTTACCCTTTCTCAAGCAATTGATCTTTATGCCATAGGAGGTGAAAATTTTAGCAAGGAGGCCGATGATCTTTGGCATTCCGCTCCCGGTGGTATTCATACCACAAAAATGGGATCGCAAAGCAATAGATATAAGGAACTTGATACAGACCGCACTGCCGGTTGCATCCGCAATTTTGACAATGCATACGTCAAAGATGGTGGACTTGCAGTTTTGAAAGGCAACATTGCACAAGACGGTTGTGTTGTCAAAACTGCCGGTGTAGACGAGAGCATCTTCAAATTCTCCGGTCCGGCTAAGGTCTTCCATAGCCAGGAAGAAGCAGTTGAAGGAATTCTTAAAGATAAGGTTAAAAGTGGGGATGTAGTGGTAATAACATACGAAGGACCGAAAGGTGGTCCCGGTATGCAAGAGATGCTGTATCCTACAAGTTACATCAAAAGTAAACATCTTGGAAAGGAATGTGCTTTGATAACCGATGGACGTTTCTCAGGAGGCACTTCAGGATTATCAATTGGTCATATTTCTCCGGAAGCCGCAGCAGGTGGTAATATTGCCCTCGTTAGAGATGGTGATATTATTGATATCGATATTCCTGCCCGCACAATTAACGTGAGACTATCTGACGAAGAGCTTCTCCAACGTCGTGAAGAAGAAATATCTTTTGGTAAAGAGGCGTTTATTCCTCGCAACCGCAACCGAGTGATAAGCCGGGCTCTCAAAGCATATGCCTCTGCCGTAACTTCTGCCGACAAAGGTGGCGTACGTGCGGATATATGATGTTTAATATTGCGTATTTTAAAATTTTACAAATATGAGCAACCAGATAACAGGTTCGGAAATCCTGATAAGGGCTCTCATTGATAATGGTGTGGATAAGGTTTTCGGCTATCCGGGTGGATCCATCATGCCCGTCTACGATAAACTTTATGACTATACCGACAAACTGCATCATTATCTTGCACGTCATGAACAAGGTGCCATACATGCTGCCGAAGGATTTGCTCGTGCCTCCGGCGACACCGGTGTAGTCATAGCCACATCCGGTCCCGGAGCCATGAATCTTATAACAGGTCTGAATGATGCTTTGATGGATAGCACTCCAATAGTTGCAATCACAGGACAAGTACAGTCTTCCTTATTAGGAAAGGATGCTTTTCAGGAGAGTGATGTAGTCAGTGTCACTCTTCCTGTCACAAAATGGGCTATTCAGGTTCGTCGTCCTGAAGATATCGCTCCGGCTTTGGCGCGTGCTTTCTATATAGCTAATTCAGGTCGTCCCGGTCCTGTTGTTATAGATCTTGCCAAAGATGCTCAAACAGGATTGGCTGAATATCATCCTGAGAAATGTAACTTCATAAGAAGCTATGACCCCTATCCCGAAATTCCAGATGATATTCTCAAGGAAGCTGCTGAGATCATAAATAATGCAGAAAGGCCAATGATTCTTGCCGGCCACGGCATCACAATTTCCAAAGCGGAGAACGACCTCATAAGTCTCGCTGAAAAAGCTGAGATCCCTGTAGGGTGTACCATGCTTGGTCTCTCCTCGATACCGACAGCACATCCCCTTAATAAGGGAATGCTTGGTATGCATGGAAATCTTGGACCTAATATAAATACCAACAAGGCTGATGTCATCATTGCCATAGGAATGCGCTTTGATGATCGCGTTACCGGTGACACTAATAAATACGCTCCTCAAGCAAAGATCATACACATTGATATCGATTCAAGCGAATTCGACAAGACAATAAAAAGTCATCTGCACATTCATTCTGATGCAAAGGCTGCCCTTGAACGCTTGCTCCCTCTTATCAAAGAGAATAAACATACTCAATGGTCGGAATCCTTTGATTCTCACGCCGAAGTTGAAGATGAGCGTGTCAAAGCTCGTGAAATCAATGCTTCTACACCCGATGGCAAAATGCTGATGGGTGAAGTGATTCACAAGGTGAGTAAAGCCTTTGGTGATGATGCGATATTAGTTACTGATGTCGGTCAGAATCAGCTCTTCTCCGTAAGATACTTTGGATTCAAGAATCGCAGAAGTTGTATTACATCCGGTGGCCTTGGAACTATGGGGTTTGGTCTTCCGGCTGCTATTGGTGCCAAAATTGCTGAGCCTGATCGCAACGTCGTTCTTTTTATCGGTGACGGTGGATTCCAGATGACAGTTGAGGAATTAGGCATGATAATGGAATATAATATCAAAGTGAAAGTTGTTATTCTCAACAACAACTTCCTTGGTAATGTTCGCCAATGGCAGAAT
>CAMWZE010000513.1 GCA_947178685.1 uncultured Porphyromonadaceae bacterium | reverse complement strand
CATCAAGGATGCAGTTTGCGACTATGTGAAAAGCAAATTCCCCGAGGCAGATTGCAAGTATGTTGTAACTCCGAAAGTAGAGGATGTTTCAGAGCGCGATGAGGTATATCCTGTTCTCAACGAAGACAATCTCGGCAAGCTCAAACATGATGTTGCACGTCAGATTGAGGTGAAGATGGGTTACACCGCCCTCGACTCAGATGCCCCCTACTCTGACATCAACAAGTAATAATCACTAAAACACAGGTCTTTTCCTTCTTAATAATTAAGGAGCAACAACCTGAAATTACACGACTATTATCAAAAAAACATTCCGGATGTATCCACACTTACATCCGGAATATTTTTTATCTGTGTACGTATCACTCACACCTCCTCGTCTCTGGGACTACGACGACGGTAAACTTTAGGTTCCTTTTTCGTTTTTCCCTGACGCATACGAGTGGATTTGGCAGAGTTTCCGGCGCTATCCTTACGAGTGCTTTTGCGCGATCCTTTGCGTAATTTCGCAACACTATCCGGCTGAGCCTTGTCATCAGGTTTATAGAGCACCTCCACCTCATTCGGAACGACTGTTGACTCCGGCCGATTGCAATGACCCACAAAGAGACCGGCGCCCGTGATCAACAACGCCAAAGCGGCTATGATCAGTATGCCGCGACGCTCAGAAGCCGTCAAGGGATGGGAGGGCATTAATATTAAGGGTTAAAGATTAAGTATCAGGAATTAGCGTCTTGCGGCGCGGACGGCATAGAGAAGCACCATACAATAACCGATGCAAGGCACCATGAAGGATGCCGACATTGAAGCCGCATCAGCCACCATGCCCATCAGCAACGTACCCACGGCACCGCCCAAAGGAGTCATCATCAACAGCGAGGATGCCATCTTGGTGGAATCCCCGAGTCCTCGTACAGATATGGCGAATATCGTCGGGAACATAATCGCCTCAAACGCATAACAGCAGAACAGTGATATCTTGGAGAGAATGCCAAGGTCGAGAGTAACCAGAAATGAGCACAACACAGTCATGACCGCGCACACAAGCAATACTTTCTCAGCCTTTATACGGCTCATCACGGCGCTGCCTATCACCCGCGCACACATGAAAAGCCCGAGTCCACCGAAAGAGAGCACAACAGCAGCTGTCTGCAGATCAAGCCACCCGTCATGGGTAACATAATTAATAAATAAACTGTTGATTGAAATCTCCGAAATCTCGTAGAAAAACAGCGCACCCACTCCGATCATAAAATGACCGTTATGTAAAAGTTCTTTCAGCGCTGTGCCTGCTGCTGAGGATGTCTCCTCCCCATCGCCACCTATCTCCGGAAGCTTCACACGCGAGAATATCAGCGCGACTATAACAACTATTACACCCATTACCGTATAAGGCAGAGCCACATCGCCCTCGCCGTTGCTACCGAATATCACAGGGGCCACAATAGCAGGTGCAAGGAAACATCCGAGACCGTTGAACGACTGCGCGAGATTGAGTCGGCTCGCACCGGTCGACTTGTCACCCAGCTCAGTTATATAAGGATTTGCCGCTGTCTCGAGCACTACAAGTCCACAACCTATTATGAAGAGAGCTACAAGGAAGAAGGTGAATGATGAGACGGCTGCCGAGGGTATGAAAAGGAATGAGCCGAGCGCGAAAAGGAGCAGTCCGAACACCACGCCGCGACGATAGCCGAAACGTGTTAGGAATAATCCAGCCGGGATAGCCATCAGGAAGTAGCCCACATAAGTGGTAAACTGCACCATTGACGACTGAGTGATCGAGATCTCCATTGTCTCCTGAAAATGCTTGTTGAGCACATCAAGGATAGAGCGTGCGAATCCCCATATGAAGAATAGGGAGGTTACTAATATGAAAGGAAGAAGATATTGCCGGCTGACAAGCGAACTCTTCCCGGAATTGGGTTTATCAGATTTCATGATGTTATGTTTATGGAAAGTATGCGTCACAAACTTATGCGAAATTAAGCATAATATCTGAATAAACCCACAAAAAGAGGTCAGAAATTATATTTCAAGGTCAGGAGTGCCTCAGCAGGCCGTAGCGAGAACTCGTAACGGCAGATATCGAGCGAGTGGTAGACTGTGTAGTCGTATCTCCTTGTGTCGGTGAGATTACGGGCTGTCAGTTCCAGAGAGAATCTACCGAAAGCATATCTTGCCCCCGCATCCACAAAGGTGCTTTCCTTATAGGTGTCTTCTGCCAGGCGCGCGTTACGGTAGCCTAAGCTGCCGTAAATCTCCAGCCTTTTCACCGGAAATACAGCTACCTTCCACTGCACGGATATATCACCGAAATGATTTGTCGGGATATCGCCGGAGAAGGTTTGCACACTGAATGTATATGTAGCGTTCAGGTTTGATCTCAGCATACTGTTGAACTGCTCGGTCTCGATATGTGCGAGGATGCTTCCGTTGGTTCTCCGCGCCTGTATGACAGTTGCGGCACGAGATGTGTCCCTCTCCATTCCCATACCCGAAAGAGTAAGA
>CAMWZE010000512.1 GCA_947178685.1 uncultured Porphyromonadaceae bacterium | reverse complement strand
GATCTATCTCAATCGCCGGTGAGGATATCAACCGGTATAATCTGAAGTGGTGGCGTCGTCACTGCGGGGTGGTGATGCAGGATGGAGTGATTTTCTCCGAATCCATCGCCCGTAACATCGCTGTGGATGATGGAGAGATTGACGTGGAGCGTCTTGAAAGGGCGGCAAGAATTGCCAACATTCACGATTATGTGATGAGTCTTCCGTTGCGCTATAACACTCTCATCGGACGTGACGGTGTGGGGTTGAGCCAGGGGCAGAAACAGCGCATACTGATTGCCCGTGCCGTCTATAAGAATCCGGACTTCATATTCCTTGATGAGGCCACAAATGCACTTGACGCGAAAAATGAGAGGGCGATTGTGGAGAATCTCAACGACTTTTACCGTGGCAGAACGGTGGTGGTTGTGGCCCACCGCCTGTCCACCGTCAAAAACGCGGATCAGATAATTGTGATCGATGACGGTAAGGTGGTGGAGACCGGCAACCATACTTCCCTCATTGAACGGAAAGGCGTATACTTCAACCTCGTCAGGAACCAATTGGAATTAGGCAACTGAATACCTTATATCAACATCACAGTCAGTATCAACATAACCGAAAAGAATATTTATGAGTGACAAGAAAATTAATAAAGAGAATATTGAGCTACGGTCGGAAAAGGTGCGGAATCTCTTGGGTGAGATACCTCCATCATTGGTGCGCTGGAGCACGGTGATAATCACAGTGATTTTTCTTGCCGTCTTAGCCACCGTATGCCTAATTCCCTATCCATATTCCAATGGAGAATCGATACTCCGACATATATTTGGAATTTAGTATAGAGAATCGTGGTTTTTATTTGCATACGTCAGCATATTTATTTAAATTTACACACACTTTCCAGATATTTGCCAATATTATGAAATTATTGCTTTCCATATTGCTCATTTCTATCCTTAGTGGAGCTGTCTCAGCACAGACCACTGTCAACGGAACCGTGACGGAGGCTCTTTCCGGCAAGTCAATCACCGGTGTAAATGTCATGGTGAAAGACCTGTCGGGAAAACTTGTGGGTTTCTCACAATCGGATGAAACCGGTAAGTTTTCATTGGAAGTGAAACTCCAGGGCGACAGCATAATGCTCACGGCTACCATGCTCGGATATAAACCATATGCCCAAAAAGTAAAATTCAGCAGCCAACCGGTCTCCATCCTTATGGAGGACGGGTCGTTGCAATTGCAGGAGGTGGTGGTTAAATCCGATCGCATGAGGGAGAATGGCGACACTATCACTTACAACGTGGCCGGATTCGCTCAGAAGCAGGATAAGACCATAGGCGACGTGCTGAAGAGGATGCCGGGCATCGACGTGAGCAACAATGGAAAGATACAGTATCAGGGTACAGATATCAACAAATTCTATATAGAGGGTAGCGATCTGCTGGGCGGTAAATATGGCATCGCCACCAACGGCATCTCCCATCAGGATATCGGAGCTGTGGAGGTGATGGAAAACCATCAGCCAATGCAGGTGCTCCGCGGACTGAGTTTCTCCGATCAGGCCGCCATCAACCTGAAGTTGAAAAACAGAGCTAAAGCTACGTTCCTCATACACGGCACTGTGGGTGCAGGATGGTCGCAACAACCACGGGGAATGCTCTGGGACGGGGATATATTCACCATGATGGTGGCCGGAAAATATCAGATGATTACTACTCTCAAGACCAATAACACCGGTCTAAACCTTTCTAATCAGCTCACCGACTTCACCTCCGATAAGTCTGACGAAAGTATCTCCGGATATATCTCGCTCTCCTCCCCCTCCACTCCGAATCTGGAGCGTAAAAGAAGCTATTTCAACCGCTCCTGGATGGTGTCGTCGAGCCATCTCCTGAAGACTGCCAAGGGTGGGGAATTCAAGGCTCAGGTTGACTACAGCAACGACCGCGTGACAGCGCAGGGGAACAGCTCAACCACCTATTTCCTCGAATCGGGCGACAAGGTGATTGTGGAAGACAAAAACTCGTTGGGCCACCGTAATGCCGTGGATGGCAAATTCTCTTTCGAGTTGAACGAGAAGACATATTTTCTCAACAATACACTCACAGCCAATTTCTCATGGAACGACCTTACTCTCAACACCTCCGGATCTATACCCAATACTCAGTCGGCAAGGATGCCGGAATATTCCGTAAGCAATCTGCTGAAGGTAATCAAGCGTTTCCGCAACAACAAACTCGTGACATTCACAAGCCGCAACGAATGGAACTCGCTGCCGGAACGACTCACCGTGAGCCATGACGGCATCTCCTACGGGGAACGAATCAAACAGCATGCTTTCTACACCGACGAAAGAGCCTCTCTCGGCTTCGTGCTCAAGAGACTGGTGCTCTCGCTGGAAGGGGGCATTGCAGGGTATTTCAGAAATCTTGACACAGGATTATGGGGAATTGAGGCGGATGGAATCATGGGCTCGGAGGCGCTGACCACAGACTATCTGCGTGTGTTTGCATCTCCAAAATTGGATTGG
>CAMWZE010000511.1 GCA_947178685.1 uncultured Porphyromonadaceae bacterium | reverse complement strand
TCTCTATAGGGCCTTTAGAACTTGAGAGTTGCGGTTGCCATCACATGAGTCGGTGCCTGAGCGGCATATCCGGCGTAACGGTAAATCACATCTTGACCATTCTCTTTATAGTATCCGGCACCGGCATAGCCGTTGTTGAAATATTTCTCGTTGAAGAGATTGTAGATGGAAAAGCCGAGTTTCAGCTCCTTGATGCCGCCGATACGCTTGAACGTATAGCCGAAATGGAGATCAGATACGAAATATGCATCAAGAAGCGCCTCTTTGCTGGCGGCATTGTTCATATACTGTTTACCCACGTAGCGGCTCTGAAGCTGTGCGTCAAACCCTTTCCAGGTGAAGTTGAATGAATTGTTGAAGAGGATATCAGGAGAGAATGCAATAGGAGTGTCGCCACGGTCAAAGTAGATGGGATTGGTCCATTCATCCTCGTAGATGGCTTCCACGAAATTCTTGATTCTATTTCGAGACCAAGTGAGATTAAACTGCCATTCAAACCAGTCGCACGGACGTAGGGCTGTCTGCAATTCAAGTCCCATACGGTAGGAATCAGGTACGTTTACACTGATGGCATTGCCAGTATCCGATAGTTCTCCGGTAGCCACAAGCTGATCCTTGTAGAGCATATAATAGAGATTGACACCTACTGAGAAGATAGGTAGAGAGTAGGTGTAACCTAATTCGAAGTCGTTGAGGTGTTCCGCTTTCGGCATATGATTTATGTCGCCATCTGTGAAATTGTCTCGTGTCGGTTCCTTTTGAGCCACCGACCATGATGCGAAAGCGCGATGCTCACCTTTTGTAAAGTTGAGTCCGACTTTAGGATTGAAGAAATTCCAGTCACGTCTTATGTCAAGCATATACGGTCCGTCGGTATTCCAGTCATAGTTGTCGGATGCCCCGGTTATGGTGTAGTGTATGTGGCGATACTGAAGGTCGGCGAAAGCTGACAACTCATTAAGAATATCATAATTGGCACGGATATAGGAGTTGAAGTCGAATTTCTTACCATAATTATTATAATATTCCTGAAGAGGGTTGAGAGAACCCACGTAATTTCTCACCCATTTGATTTGACCGAAATGGTGACCCTTGAAGTTGGTTGCGGAAACTCCACCAACCACATTCCACTTCTCATCTTGATAATTCAGAGAAATCTGAGCTCCATAGAAATCGTTAACGTTATTCTTCAGTCGGATAAGATCAGATTTTTTGACAGTCTCTCCGTCAGCGTTGACAAAGGGTGCCAGACCATATTCCACAAGAGTGCGGTTGGTTTTATATTGGTCGTAATAGCCATTATCCATCGTATAGTGGAGGGCGGCGTTAAGGCGAAGCTTTTCTGTAAGATGGCGATAGAAAAGAAGTTGGAAATGATGCTGTATATAATTGTCAAACTGATCGCGGTAGTAGGCCGTGTTACCCTCTGAATCAGTGTATTTTCCACAGGGATTGTAACGACGTCCATACTTCTCCATCTCCTCTTTTGATGCGTAGTCCCAGGCCATGTAGGTCTTCTCTTTGCCTCCGAATATAAGAAGACGTATCTGAGTGGCCTCATCACGATATGCGGCCTGTGTGAAATAGCTCCAAAGATCGGTTGATGCACGGTCGATATATCCGTCGGAATGTAGATGACTTATTCGTCCATCGAAACTCCAGTGGCCACCGAGCATGCCGGAGCCTACCCGGAAGGTCTCCCGATTAGTATTGTATGCGCCATAGGCTCCTGAAACTTCGGCATATGGTGTCTCCGAAGGAGCATCAGTTATCATGTTGATGGTTGCACCGAAAGCTGCCGCTCCGTTAGTGGAGGTACCTGCACCTCGCTGAATCTGTACATCCCGCAGAGATGAGGCCAGATCGGGCATATTGACCCAGTAAACGTTATGGCTCTCGGGATTATTGATTGGGATGCCGTTGGCAGTTACGTTAATGCGCGAACCATCTGTACCTCGCACTCTCATAGAGGTATAGCCAATGCCGGAACCGGCATCAGAGGTGGTAGTGACAGAGGGGGTGAATTGAAGAAGATAGGTCATATCACGACCATCGTTATCTTTGAGCAGTTCCTTCTTCGAAACGTTTGTGAATGCTACGGGAGTTTTTGCTGTGGCACGATTGTGCACCACTTCCAGTTCTGCAAGTGTCTGTATCAACGAGTCGAGATAAGCATCCTGTTTATCGTCAGTTTTTGTCTTGCCATTATTGTCGGATACTGTTGTGGATGAAGTTGATACAGATGAAGAGGAAACATTTGACGCGGTTGTCACCTCTGTGGCTGCAAGCATTGATGCAGGCGCAACTCCCAAAACAGGAGAGATAAGAAGAGTTTTTAGAATTGTCTTCATAATTAATTTCACTACGCCGGTATTACCCGGATCAGGTTCAAAGGGTATGATCTCAGATCGTCCGTGCTCCCACTCTTGGGAACGACTCAGTGACGAACACCCCTATTATGTTTTTACTCTTGTTGTGTAAGTATGTGTCACAAATTAATTAATATATTTCTTGTCGCC
>CAMWZE010000510.1 GCA_947178685.1 uncultured Porphyromonadaceae bacterium | reverse complement strand
GATTTAACATCTACTCTCACATGATAAAACGAATCACTCTTCTTCTTTGTTGCCTGAGCGTGGCGATAGCCAACGCATTGGGCTGCACATCTGCAATTATAGGTGCAAAAGCCAATCCTTACGGACGTCCTCTTCTTTGGAAAAACCGAGATACAAGCACAATCGACAATAAGGTGGAATACGTGGCCGGCAAACCCGGGGAACATTCCTATGTAGGTCTTTTCAACGCCAACGATGCCACCCTTAAAGAAGCCTGGATGGGTATGAACGATGCCGGATTCGCAGTAATGAACACGGCTTCATATAATATTAAGGATGACAAAGTCTCAGCCAAAAATATGGACAAAGAGGGCATACTTATGGCAAAAGCATTGAAAAAATGCGTAACCGTAGATGACTTCGAGAAATTCCTTAACGAATATCCGCGTCCCATGGGTGTGGAGGCTAACTTCGGCGTGATAGATGCATATGGCAACGGCGCTTATTTCGAGACCAACAACCATTCTTTCGTAAGATACGACCTTAAGGATACTCCCAACGATATACTCGTACGTACAAATTACAGTCATTCCGGTCGGCCCAACGAAGGTTACGGCTTCGTGCGTGAAGCCAATGCCTGCCATCTGCTCCAACCATATGCGGAAAAAGGGGAAGTGACCCCCGAGCTCCTTACAGAGACAGTGAGCCGCTCTTTCTGGCATGACATGAAGCAACGCGACTATTCTCTCGGTCCCGACAAATGGGTTATCGATCAGGATTTCATACCACGATATAAATCTACCGCCACCATAGTGATTGAAGGTTGCAAACCGATTGCCCCGGGAGAAACACCCGATGAAGACCTCGTGGCCCGACAATATATAATGTGGACCGGACTCGGATATCCCCCTTGTTCTGAGATTGTGCCGGTGTACTGCACACCCGACGGTGTGCGCGATGACCTGCGCGGTTCGGCCCGTAACGGACACTCACCTATGGGAGATATGGTCAAGGCTCGTCGTGCCGAGGTATTCCCTATAACAAAAGGGAATGGTGAGAAATATATCGATATGGAGAAGCTTTTCAATAAAGAAGGCTCGGGATACGTGCAGACACTCGTGCCCAAGAATATGGAAGTTTATCGCTCTGTCCGGGCCAAACGGGATTCCTCTGCCGAATAAATGGAAGAGAATACTGTTTGCATGCCCCGTTCACGTTTGCTCGCCACTCTCATTCTTCTATACGGCTGGCCTTGGATTGGAGCTCTCTCGGTTGCTTTTTTCGCAACCGTAGCCATAGGCATATTCATTGACCTTAGATGGGTTGTCATTTCTATGATGCTTATCTTCCTTATCGGTCCGCTTTTGATTGCCTATCTCTATTTTTACCATGGGCTGAAACAGATGACGGCGATAAATGTAGTGCCTCATATATTGACGTTCTCCGACGCTGACATTATCGTTGATATTCCTGCAAAAGATATTCAAACGGATAGCTCAACAGATATTCCGACCCGGGAAGATGAAGATTGCAAGGCTGTCCAATGGCGCCGGCTGCTTTTCCCCTACTCCTCCTTCCAAGGTCTCCTTACCGCTTCATCAGGCTATCTGCTGATGGCCACCAATAAAGAAAACGGATTCCTCTGGATACCCTACACATCTATAACTGACGAGAATACGCTGAAACATTTTCATGAGATGCTTCGTCAGTCTGATTCCGGATCCCTCTCCTCAACCCATCACACAACCCTACAAACAGGAGAAACATGAGAATTCTAAAAGACAACAATAAGAAATACTGTTTTATAATGGATATGGAGGTGCGCGATTACGAGCTTGATTGCGAACAGATCGTAAACAACGCCAACTATCTCCACTATATGGAACACACCCGCCATAAATTCTGCTCCGATGCCGGACTCTCTTTCATCGAGATGCACAACCAAGGCATCGATGCCGTAGTGCGTAAGATTGAGATTGAATATAAATCATCACTACGAGGTGGTGAAAGTTTTCTAAGTTGCATTCGGCTCGAACGCAAGGGTCCCCGTTTCATTTTCCATCAGGATATCGTCAGGCCCGACGGAGAAATCGTGGCCGAGGGGGTCGTCACCTGCGTTGTGCTCAAAGATGGCAAACTCTCCCGTGGCGATGAACTCGCCACCCTATTCTCCCGCTATATCAGCTGACATTCACCCATCTTTACTTTTTCGTGCCACATGTCTGAAGATACCCCTCTATACAAACTCGCCATCTCCTTCGTCAAGAGGATGACACCCGCTATTGTGCGCCGTCTCTATGAGAGCGGTCTTACCGCCCGTGACTTCTTCACCGACGACATTGCCTCGCTAAACCGTCTCTTATTAATCAATCGAGAACATTGTTTTACTGAGGCCGATCGTCAATCGGCTCTTGGCAAAGCGGGTAAAGAGATGGAAAATATGCTTGCGCATGGTGTCAGGGGTTACTTCCTCATGGACACCGACTATCCGTCCCGATTAAGCGTTGTGGAAGATCCACCTATCTTCCTTTATCAGCTCGGTGGC
>CAMWZE010000509.1 GCA_947178685.1 uncultured Porphyromonadaceae bacterium | reverse complement strand
ATTGTTGAGAAATTTTGGCGCGATTTTGTCATACTGCGCCATGATTTTCGAAGAAGCCACGACCGTGATGATGCCCAGACATATTGCAGAAGCAATCCAGGCCACAAGAGAGTTGTAGGCAATTGTCAGAAGATAGACGATAAACAAAAGGGCAACCAAATATCTGATTATGCGCATTGCAACAAGGGGCACAGCATAAAAGCTTGCACATTTCTGAAGCCTTGCTCGCTCCTCTTTTTTTGTGGAGCTGTAGGAAAGGGCAAACAGGAATGGGAGCATACAGAGGAACGTCACACAAGTAGCCACGAAACGTCCCCAATCATTAAGATAGAGTTCACAAATCGGGAAGAAATAGTATTTCGAGACAAGCACTATCGCAAGAAGCACCACTGAGTAGAGAATGATGCGCCATACATAGCGGCTGAGGATTTCTTTCCAGAGTTGTTTTGTCTCGCTTGTGTCGACCACCTGTTTTGAATATCGGTCTATGAGGAAGTTAAGACGTTCCGGGAGATGTTTTTCAACAAACTTATAAGCAGGTTGCGACAATTTGACGAAATAGGGAGTCGTGAAAATAGTGATGACCGACACGGCCACGATGATAGGATAGAGCGATTCCTGAAGCACCCCAAGGCTCATGCCGAGGGAAGCGATGATGAAAGAGAACTCGCCGACCTGTGTCAGAGTGAACCCACTTTCAATCGCCACGCGCAACGTCTGTCCTGTAACGAGCATGCCGAGCGAACCGAAGAATATCATCCCCACAATGACCACTACTGCCAGCAGAAGAATCTGCCACCAGTATGTCACCAGGACGGAAGGGTCAACCATCATGCCGACCGATATGAAAAACACCGCCCCGAAAAGATCCTTTACCGACTGCACCACTTTTTCCATTCTCTCAGCCACCATTGTTCCGGCCAGAATCGAGCCCATGACAAACGCTCCGAGTTCAAGGGAGAACCCACACATTACGGAGAATATCGCCATAGAGAAACAAAGACCCATTGCCACGACAAGAAGAGTCTCATCGTTGAGAAATTCCCTGACGCGGGTGAGGAAAGAGGGGAGGATATACACCCCGACCACAAACCATATTATAAGGAAGAAGAGAAGTTTCCCGATTGAGAAAAGGAGTTCTGATCCTTCCACATTTCCCATCGCCAGAGACGAAAGAAGCACGAGCATAAGCACGGCGAAGAGGTCTTCGATTATCAGCACCGCAAGCACAAGGGACGCATATTTCTTTTGTCTCATTCCAAGGTCGGAAAGAGTCTTGAGGATAATGGTCGTGCTTGACATCGAAATCATACCTCCCAAGAAAATACAGTTTATTGAATTAAGCTGTAGGATTTTTCCGACACCAAATCCCGCGAAGGTCATTCCCGTGATGATTATCAGGGCTGTTATGACGGCGGAGGAGCCTGAATTCATCAGTTTCTTGAAACTGAATTCCAGTCCTAATGTAAACATAAGCACCACGATACCCAAGTCTGCCCAGAACTCGATATTGTCCAGGTTGGAGATTGAAGGGAGATAGACAAACTTCGGGCTGGCGAGAAACCCGGCGAGGATATATCCCAGCACTACCGGCTGCTTGAGCTTTTTGAAGATGAGGGTGGAGATTGCACCCAACAACAGAATCCAGGCAAGGTCAGATATCAGACCGTTGGTGTGTTCCTCAGAGGTATCTCCGGACTCGGGCAACGCTTCTGTCGTAGAGGTGGCCATGACTGTTTCGGCTACGCTTTCCTGAAATGAGCCGGCGTAGTCGGCTGAAAGGGGAAGAGTCAGCATTATTCTTTATGTTTAGTTGTTGTCTCGTAATGATGTCGCGACCTCGAGCGTTTCACGACGTATGTATCATAGTAGGAGATGAGGAGGGTTGTCAGAGGGAGGGCTATGATTAGCCCCATGAAGCCAAGAAGGGTGCCCCAAATTGACAGCGACAGAAGGATGATTGCCGGATTCAGCCCCATGGCTTTTCCCATGATTTTGGGAGTCAGGATAAGATCCTGAATGCATTGCACCACAAGATAGACAGCCATGCTTTCTCCGAATATGACCCAGAAATCAGCACCGTTGCTTGCAGCCACAAGACATAGGAGCGCCGTGATAGGAATTGATATAACCTGAAGATATGGCACGAGATTGAGCACACCGATGAAGAGCCCGAGCACCACGGCCATGGGGAGCCCGATGATAAGGAACCCTATTGCGAAAAGCACTCCGACGCTCATAGCAATCAGAAACTGTCCGCGGAAATAACGGTTCATGGCGTTTTCGATATCTTCCATCACACGGAATGTGCGATGACGATGGCGGGCCGGGACGAGATGTTTGAAGCCGAGCATGATTTTTTCGTAATCAAGCATTATGAAAATCACGTAGAGGACGACAATCAGCCAGCTCAATATTCCGAAGAGCATCGCGAGCCCTGAGCTGAGGAAATTCCAGGAAGAGGAGACTGTGCTTTTGAGCAATGCTTTCCATTCTTCCTGCGACAGCATATTAGCTATCTGATTGAG
>CAMWZE010000508.1 GCA_947178685.1 uncultured Porphyromonadaceae bacterium | reverse complement strand
GTAAGATAGCGTGTAATACCGAGAGAATTTCTATTTTCCCAATCGAAGAGATAATTAATGTTGAATGTCAGAGTTTTGTCATCAGAAATTTTCCAAAGGCGATTTAAAGTCATCGAATGGGATAGATTATCGTAAGCATATCTGTCGGCGAGGGAAGGGGCTGAAGGAGCTGAAAGGGAAGTGGAGTAAGATGAGGTGAAATTGCGCGGAGCATTTATTTCCCGATGGAGATCGTTGCCGGTATTGTTAGACTTCCCTACCACGATTGTCTGACTTGTCTTGCTGAACTTCATGATAGAGGCTGAAGCATCCCAGGCGAAAGAGTGATGTGCTCCGGCTGCCGCTGAAATGATAGAGGTCCACACTCCTTTCGCATTATTTTTCAGTTTGATGTTTATGGCCGGCGCACTCCCTTTCTCAATTCCTTGGAGCATCTTGACATCCTGATGATTCTGAATCACCTGTACTGCAGCGATAGCTCCAGCATCAAGATTACGTGTAGTCACCCCGTAATTGCTTCCCATCATGTCAAGTCCCTCTATATACAATTCCTTAATCCATTGACCATTGAATGAGATTTGGCCGTTGGAGGATATGGTGATTCCAGGCATCTTCGCGAGAAGATCCTCCAACGACTTATCATTTTTGGATATATAGGTGGCTGCAGAATACGAGATTGTATCTTCCCTCTGGGAGATTTTTTTAGCTGTGACCACCACTTCCTTAAGATCAAGAGAATTGATAATGGAATCAAGATTGGAGGGAGTATTTTGTGCCATCCCCATCAATATGGCTATGGCACAAAATATCAGTATGGATGCGGTCTTGACAAGAGATTGGTTCATTACAGGAATAAGGGACGTTAGTTATTCTTCAATACACTAAGTTTCTGCCCCAAATCAAAATTTTTTAAGGCTGTTTTTTTAAAAGGAGTGATATACCACCCCATTACTTCAGCAAAATCCACGATCGAGGGGTTGATTTTAGGGTCGGTCAAGGGATAGCAGGTATTGCACCCATGTCCGAAATCCATTGATAGTTTTTCCATATCAGAAGTGTGACCTTGGACAATTCTCAGCATTGCTAGCTCCTTACCGTTGTAAGGAAATCTGTAGGCAATGACTGCACGTTTCTTTTTAGTGTTTGGAAAAACATTTCCAAACATCCATTTCTCTCCGGAGGGTTCAGGGTCTGCCGGGTCGAATGCGAGGGATTGTCTGTTCTTCGTGTCAGAGTCGTCATCGGGAAAAAGAATTGTCGAGACAGGGTTTATCTTCGGTTTCTCGGCATCGAGAGATACAAATATGATTTTTTGGAGTGGCAGATACAGCAGAACCGTGTCAATCGGGAGATTGACATCAGAAATGACCTCGGAAAGATACTTTTTAAGCTCCGGATATGCATTCAGTTTTGCATCGGATGCGTAGACCGGCGACTCTGCTGAAAACATATTAGTGTTGGGATTAAACACCCAATTGAGGTCATTGTCATGAATGTAGTGCGTGGTGTCATTGACGCGCCAGTCTATGTTTGCCATGGACCAAGAGCGTGTGGATGAGCAGCTGCTGATGAGGAGTGAGATCAGCAGGGTCAGACATAAAGGCATTATTTTCATAAGAATCTTATCTTTCAAGAGGATTATAGAACTCAGACCAATCTTCATTAAGACGATGGAACCCTTTCTCGCTGTTATCAATGATTGAAATGCGCGTTCCGGTGCTTTTTACGAAAGCACCGGCATTCTTGTAGATATTCTTCTCAAGCTCTTGCCATTCCTTTTTCTCCATAGATTTCCGTGGCCAGTCGTAGCGTATTATGTCATTCGGGTTACGAGAAAGACCAACCGCCTCAAAGATAAAGTTATTCTCTGTGTCAGCAGCTTTCAGGATAAGTCCGTTTGCGCCCGAGAGTTTCCATGGGCCGTAGGGGAGAGGAATTTGCTCTGAAAAATAAATTTTCCACGTCCTTCCTCCGAAATCACCTGTGGCAGTTTTGCACTCATACCCCATGATGGTGTCTGTCTCTTCAGGTTGGATTTTCCAGTCAATGACAGGAATGGTTTCGGAATATTCCACGACCTGGGTAGTGTAAGGCAGTCGATTTCTGACAGTCATGAGGCTGTCGGAGTGGTTGGTGATGATATCCCATCCGAGGTAGTTCTCGGGTACGGAGTTGATTTGCATATTGTTTTTCAAGTCAGCGGTGTTTTGAATATCCAGTTCACGGAGATTTCTGCTAAAGAAAGCATTTTTCAGTCTACCGAGTTGAAGATCCATAAGATCGGCACGGCTGAGGGAGTCATCTTTCTCGGAAGCACGAAATCTCACATTATAAGAGAGGGTGAGATAAGAAGAGTCAAGAGTCTGAAACTTATCAGTGTTCTCAGGTAAAAGCATGAATGAAGGCAATAAGCCGTCCCAGCAGGCTCCACCACTTCTATAGGAGGAACTGGTCAACACCTGTCACATATCCACATCTGACGCTGCCGACGACTTAATAGCTGTAGATCTCGGTGGTCGCCGTATCATTAAA
>CAMWZE010000507.1 GCA_947178685.1 uncultured Porphyromonadaceae bacterium | reverse complement strand
GCAATGAAGAATGGCGATAAGGTTGTTACCGCCGGAGGTATCCATGGAAAAATCAAGGAGATCGGAGACACTACAATACATATCGAGATAGCACCCGGTGTAAGCATAAAGGTAGACAAAACGAGTGTCTATCCAGCGGCAGAACCGGCTAAGGACGAGAAGAAATAATCAAAGTCAAAAACGGAGCCGCTGACCCGTAATGGTGAGCGGCTATTTTTTATATGGGAAAACAGCTTGACATATTGAGACAGAGATGGCATACCCTGAGGGATACGGCCAGGTTTCATGACGCTGTGCTGTTTCTGATATTTGTTGGAATCTCGACACTGTTTTGGGTTATCCTGGCGTTGAACGACAATGCACAGGATAGTTTCAATGTAAGGGTAAGCATAACGAACGTTCCGGATTCTGTCACGTTTATCAGTGATATACCGGAGAAGTTCCATGTGGGTGTCAGTGATAAAGGCACCACACTTTGGCGTAATCATTATCGCCGCCCCACATTGTCGATCAACTTCCGGAATTATTCAGACAAAGGTATTCTGATGTTTTCCAAGGCAGATATGGAATCAGCCTTAAAGGGTATTTTCGGAACCTCGTCAATCATCACCTCTTCATCGCTCGATTCTTTGAGGCTTGTCTACACAACCAACAAGGGTAAGAGAGTACCGATAATGATATCTTCAAATATCACCCCGGCCAGCGGGAGCATCATAGAGGGAAATCTACAGCCAAGCCCATCGAATGTTTATGTTTTTGGAGAGCCATCAGTGCTCGATACGATTCATGCAGTTCAATCTGATCTCATAACACTCAAAGATCTTACGGAAACTACTACGGTCAAGGCTTACTTGAAGAAGATAAGGAATGCCAGGGTTGTTCCATCAGTGATTGAGGTTACCGTTCCGGTAGAACCTTTGGTAAAGAAAGAGGCCATGATCACCCTTTCGGCCGTTAATGTTCCGAAAGGGAAAGAGATGCTGCTTTTCCCCTCGAAGGTGCCGGTAGACTATTATGTGGCAATGAGCCGTCTCAACGACAACGACGACCCGAGCATAGAGCTTCAGGTGGACTATCGAGGAATACTGGAGTCGAACAACGGTAAGTTGAGAGTGAGAGTGGTAAGTTATCCGGAACGTCTTCAAAATCTGTCGCTAAAGACAGATAGCGTGGAGTATACCATTGTGCAGAATTGATTGTAAGAAGCTGTCAGAATTATGGAGATCTCTTTAGGAGCAATTACAGAAACAGGAGCCGTGACTTCCGGAATGATAATGATAACGGGTGGTATAGGAAGCGGTAAAAGTGTAGTCTCGCGTATTCTGAGGCTCAACGGCTATCAAGTGTACGATTGTGATTCGGAGGCAAAACGGATAATGGAAAACGATTCCAAGGTAATCGCAGAATTGATCAGGATATTAGGCGAGGAGGCATATTCACTTGATGGTGACTCCACTCCAATCAGAAGAATCAACCGACCTTTCATAGCATCCAGAATTTTTGGTGATGCAGAACTTCGGTGTATGGTGAATGAGGTGGTGCATCAGGCGGTAAGGGAAGATGTATTGCGTTTTGCCCAAGAAAATGAAGATCTTGTATTTTGCGAAACGGCCATACCGGTGACTTCGAAGATGACTGGAATGAGTGATGCTATCTGGCTCGTTACAGCTCCAGAGAGCGAGCGCATTGAACGAGTTAAGGTTCGCAACGGACTGTCGGAAGAGGAGATTATAAAGAGGATTGAATCTCAACGGGAGGAGTTTGACAGACTTGATGATAGTAAAACAATACGGATAGAAAACGGTAGGGACAATATGATTCTACCAAGAATATATGACTTATTGGCCCAATCCGGTTGTAACGAGATAATTAAGTTGCTTTTTCATCCCTCATCGGGCGTTTAGTCATCGAATCTTCCTCTTTGAGCAAAAAAACGGCATGGAAATCTGTCTGAATCGGGACAGAGAAATAAATTAAACAACTTCAATTATAACAATATAAATTGTTGAACTATGCTTAGAGAAATTTTATCTATAACCGGAAAGCCGGGTCTTTTCAAGATAGTGTCGCACAGTAGCAAGCTTCTGCTTGTAGAGGAACTTGGCAGCGGCAAACGCTTTCCTGCAAGTGCCCGAGACAAAGTAGTGTCTCTCGGCGATATAGCCATGTATACAGATGCAGGCGACAAGCCACTTGGCGAGATACTCGATCTTGTGTATGCCCACAACGATGGGAAGACCATAGACGTAAAGGGTCTTGTAAAAAACAACGGACTTCGCGATGAGTTTGAGGCGATACTTCCCGACTATGATAAGGAGCGCGTTTATCCTACCGATATCAAGAAGCTCTTCACATGGTATAATATTCTGGTAGAGAATGGTTATACAAAGTTTGCCGAGGAGGTTGAAGAGACAGAGACCCCCGAGGATATTGTTAAGGAGGTAGAGAAGGAGGAAAAGGAACATGAAAAGCAGCAGCGTATAGAGACTGCGGCTGATGAGGCTCAGGCAGTTGAAGCGGAGGAAGCTTAAGAA
>CAMWZE010000506.1 GCA_947178685.1 uncultured Porphyromonadaceae bacterium | reverse complement strand
GGATAAAGGAGAGGAACATACCTCGAATAGAGGCTGCATATGGAAGCCTTGAGGAATATTCGCTTATCCCTGACTGGAAGGAGTTCAGGCTGCCTCCGCTAAAGAGAGATGGTGAGACTCTTGATCATGGTTATGATGAAAGCAGGGATTTCAACAGTCTTACGTTTGCCGATTTGCGTAAGGCTGCTGAATTCCGTGGGGGATATTTGGAGTCTGAAAGTTTGGATGCCGATAAAGTCGGAAATATGGATAGACCTCTTACCTGGATATGTAGCGAAGGACATCGGTTTCAGCTTACACCAAGGACAGTGTTGAAAGGTGGACACTGGTGTGGTGAATGTCTCAGAGAGATGGAGCGTGATCCTAAGGCTTTCGCAAGGCTCGCTCCGAAAAGTCCTTTCCTTAGCCAGCTAATTTAAGAGATGTATTGCTAAAGAATCACAGCAATATGTATTTTTCGACTAAAATAATCTTCTCAACTCAGGATATGAGATCCCGTATTTTCATAATTATGGCTATTCTTGCCGGTTTGACTTGGATATCTCTTCATGGACGTAAGAATGAAGGGATACAGATCAATGGCGGTGATGTGCGGAATGTGACTGAATTGCCGGAGCTTATGGTGAAGTCCGGGCGAGATAAAATATTACATGTCCTGGCATATGTAAGAGAATTTTCTACGTTGACAACTTACACAGATACAGTAGCTCTTTTTCGTGAGAAGATGGTGGATTTTATGCTTGTCGGAGGCAAGAAAAGTAAATTTCCGGGGTGGTGGAATCCTCGGGTGTTAGCAAGTGATTCTTATTACAGGTTTTCTGATAGCAACGGACTTGACAGTGTAAGCGATTCTTATCGGCTGCATTTCTCATGGTCAGACAGGATGAAGTTGCCATCACTAATAGAGCTGCCATTGCAGTTGTCGGATAAAACTGATGTACGCGACACTATAGCGGGCAGATATGGAGCGGCAGAGGTATGGAGCCGGAAAGGTGAAAAGGTTAACGTGAATATTGATGTGCTCGCAGATACATCTGCAATGAGGTGGGTAGCAGACTTTTCCCGTTTCTTTCACGAGGGGCTTGACTTTGACCGCTTCAAGATCAATTATTCATACGACAACATCACAGACTCATTGCTCAGGCCGGGGGATCTCACATCATTTACATATCGTATAGATTCTTACGGACGAGGAGCCAATCTGTTTCGGTTTAAGGGCAAAGAGGAACCTTATTTTGTGACTACAGATGCCGACATATACATACTCGATAGGGAATATATATCTGAACGAGAGGCAAAAAAGTGGCTTGCACTGGAAACTGATTCTGATGCACTCGAAATATTGGTGCCCGAAGATGCTCCGAAGCTCTCACCATCGATTCTGTCGCTGATTGATCGAGTGAACAGTAGAGACAGCGTAAGCATTAGAATCAATTATATTCCTGACAAGCGCCTCAGCACACAGTATAACACGAAAAGAGCGTTGACCCATGGTGAGAGAGCTCTTCAGATGCTCAAAAGCGTCACGGGTATATCCAAAGCGAAGCGTGATTGGGAGTGGCACAAAATGAATAATAAATGGAAGAAATTCCAGAAATCAAAATGAATTTGGGGAAGTTGCCAGAACTCTTTTGTCCGGGTCAAGAAAAACTTCCGGAGTTGATTATTCATCCTTTATAGGGCGGACACCATAACCCATAGTGCGGGATATGGCTGAGATGTTGATACTTAGACTTGATGATAGTGGTAACTCACCTGCATTTTTAAGATTCATAGAGGTGTTTAGCCATATCGGGCCTATGGATTGGCTGTTTACCTCTGATCCGGTAGTGCTCGAGAGATAACCGAATAGAGTAAAGTCTAATTTTCCTGATGGAAGCGTATACTCCACCGATGTATATTCTACATATTTATTCACCACTTCGAATGCGTAAGGGGTAGTAGAGGTGAAGACTACCATCTGTCTGCCCGGAACTTTAAACCCTACAGGAGAGGGATCGTAGATTGACTTATAGCTTTTGATACCGGAGCGATCAGTGGTCTGTACGTTCCATAGATTCAGATATTCATAAGATGGCGCATCGGCACCATGTTGCGCACTCCAGAATATTTCCGGATTCAGAATTGTGGTAGTCACGTATGGCTTATCGGCTGGACGCATATCATAGGAGGTGAGGGGTGTGGCGGTGACAATCGAATGATCGGCATGATACCAATTGTTTACACCGGAGTTGAATGGGTCTTTACGTCCCCATTGATAATAGCTATAGTGAAAAGAGGTGGTCTCCTGATGTGCCTCACGATTGATAGTGAGGATTACGGATTTAGGTTCAAAAGAGCCGTCAGAGATCTGAGTGAAGCGCACTTTGGCAGTTTCAGCCTTGAAGTCAGTGATGTCGCCACCGGTGGTCTGGCCTATATTGCGCGCCATGATGTGATAGTCCACGTTTTGGTATGAGAATGTCTGAATATCATCATCGGGAGTATGGGGTGTAAACCATATCTGCCAGCTCCACATGATATTGGAGTCTTTATCAC
>CAMWZE010000505.1 GCA_947178685.1 uncultured Porphyromonadaceae bacterium | reverse complement strand
AATGAATTTCACATCATTGGAATACTTCAGCCGCTACTGCAAGAAACATCTGGGTTCATCTCCGTCAAGATACCGTCTTACACAAAAGTAGCACTATTCCATTTTTTATCAATATCCATGAGTTCTGCTCCGGGATACATTTTTGTACGCAGAAACTCAGCTGTTTTCTGCTGCCCAGGCGTAAGTTGACGCTTAGGCGCATATTTGGCGTTGGCATCAATTACCTTTTGATTTCTATAATGTTCTTCTATTGTTATCAACTTCATAATGCAATTTTTTTGCATTTTATAACGAATATGACTATTGAAATGTTGATGAGGTAAAGTATCTTTCCATATTGTATTTGGTAAGTCAAAAGCAAAATTTATCATTAGAAATACTCTATCTGTGATTTTGCTCAATATTGCACCGATATTGCCTAAGTCGCAATCTAACATACTTTGTATATTTTGCGTTATAAAAAGTAACTAAGACAAATAAAAAGCATGGAAAAAATTTGCGAAAAAATGATATTCAAACCGGCATATCCGTATGTCGATGACGCTGTGGTTCATGGCGTAATGAGTAAGTTCAATCCCGGAGACCGTATACTGAAAGCCGGCACACAATTACACCCGGCCTGCTCACCTCTGAAGCATGACCTGCGCATGTTGCAGGACGTGGCTGTAAAGATGCGCGACGGCGTGACAATCTACACCGACATCTATCTTCCTGCTGATATGAAGGAGGGGGATAAATTGCCCGTGCTTATAGCATGGAGCCCCTACGGCAAAACCGCCGGTACTGCACCTCGCTACATCGGCCTGTTCAATATGCTCGGAATGGGTAACAAATGGAGCTCAGGTCTGACCAAGTTTGAGGGACCTGATCCCGATTACTGGTGCGCACAGGGCTATGCCGTATGTAACCCTGACCCTCGTGGTATTGCCCGCAGCGAGGGTGACATAACCATGATTGGCTCGCAGGAGGCATACGATGCATATGACCTGATTGAATGGCTTGCCACACAGGAATGGTGTAACGGCAAAACTGCACTTACCGGCACGAGTTATCTGACTTTCTCGCAATGGTTCATCGCCGCGACCCAACCGCCTCATCTCACCTGTATCGCGCCTCACGAAGGTCTGCAAGACGCTTACCGCGACATCTGCTATGTGGGCGGTATTCCAGACCCGCATTTCCTCGACCGTCTGCAGGTAAACCACGTGAGCATGAGCGGTGCGCAGCGCGAGGATATGATAGACGAGATGTATGCCTATCCTCTTGCTTCTGCTGAGATATGGCAGGACAAACGCGCCGACTGCTCTAAAATCAACATCCCGGCATTCGTTACGGCAAGCTACTCCAACACACTCCACACCATGGGAACGTTCCGTGCTTGGCGCGCGCTGGGCACCGACAAGAAGTGGCTGCGCATCCACGACTCGCAGGAGTGGCCTGACTACTACGATATGCACAACACCGAGGAGCGTAAGAAATTCTTCGACCGCTACCTCAAGGATGAGCAGAACGGTTGGGAAGAGACTCCGGCAGTACGTTACGCCGTTCTCGACCTCGAAGGCGACAACAAGACCGGTATCGTGGCAGATGAATTCCCGCCCAAAGAGGCTGTCTACGAGAAACTTTACCTCGATGGCACTACGCGTTCGCTTAAAGATGAAGCTCCCGAAAAGGAAATGGCTCTACGCTACAGCCCTGATGGATTGCCCGTGCGTGTATCGTTCCAGAAAACTTTCGACAAGACTACACGTTTCGTAGGCTATCCCAAAATCAAACTCTATACAGAGGTTGAGGGCTATGATGATATGGACGTATTCGTATGGGTTCAGAAGCTCGACAAGCGCGGCAACATCCTTTCGGAATCTGTTGTCCCCAACAATGGTGCAGCTCTCCACGATTTCACTCAGGATGGCGCCTCTACACTGAGATACAAAGGTGTTCACGGACGTCTTCGCGCTTCCATGCGTCATCTTGACCCCAAACGCTCCACCGATATCTGCCCCTACTACTCGTTCAGTCAGATTGACAAGCTTTCGCCAGGTCAGGTAGTGGACCTCGACATCATCCTCAGCCCAATCGGCATGGTGTTCTATCCCGGCGAGACGATGCGTGTCGTTGTTTCGACAAAAGATGAAATCGGCAGCATTATGCCCGGAACTCCCGGTTGTATACCCGACAACAAGGGTACACACATCCTTCATGTCGGAGGTCAGTATCCGAGCTACATTCAACTCCCTGTGCTTCCCGATTAAGGAGGGCAAACCATAGATAAGAAATGTCGCGTCAGCTTTTTCTGACGCGACATTTCTTGTTTATGAAGCCTATCGGGATTCGTTTCTATAGTCGGTAGGCGACATCCCGGCATATCGTTTGAAATATTTGCGGAAAGTGAATTGCTCGGGAAAATTCAATTCGTTTGCAATTTCCTTGATACTCTTATCCGTTTGCTCAAGCAGCAGCTTTGCGTAAGTTGTAGTGACAGATGAAATCCATTCTGAAGGTGACTGTCCGGTGGCTTCACGGATTATCGCCGAGAAATG
>CAMWZE010000504.1 GCA_947178685.1 uncultured Porphyromonadaceae bacterium | reverse complement strand
GCATAGTCTTAACTCCCCCCCTCAGATTCGAGACAACGTTATTTTTTCTCTCGATTATTTTATTGAAGTCTACAGAGAAAGAGAAATCATCAATTCCATATTCTTCACCACGTTTGAAGTTACTTATGATTTCAGCATTTCTACAGAGACACTTTGTTGGTATACAACCCTCGTTCAAGCATGTACCTCCAAGACGGTCCCCATTAAATAAGGTTACAGACTTACCCGCTTTAGCTGCATCAAGAGCTGTCTCATAGCCTCCGGGACCGGCACCGATTATGATGATATCACTTTTCATATTGATCATATGTTTTCCTTCAGAGCTTTGAAGCTAAGAATGGGATTCTTTGCAGCTGTAGTCTCGTCAAGTTTCCTCACTAATGTAGTAAGAGGAGCTGCTTTAACATCGTCTGGTGTCTCTTTTGATTCTTTTGCAACCTTGTGCATCACTTCTATGAATTCATCCAGAGTCTCTTTACTTTCTGTCTCTGTAGGCTCAATCATCATTGATTCGTGGAAAAGCAGAGGGAAATAGATAGTAGGAGCATGAAATCCGTAATCAAGAAGACGTTTAGCGATATTTAAGGTAGTCACTCCGGTAGATTTGTCTTTAAGACCATCGAAAACAAATTCATGTTTACATACACCTTCGATAGGAAGGAGATAGTCGTCCTTAAGGCTCTCTTTTATATAGTTGGCATTAAGAGTTGCAAATGGTCCGACTTTCTTGATATTTTCCTTACCCAAAGTTAGTATATAAGCATAAGCTTTCATCATAACTCCGAAGTTTCCCAGGAATGAAGATACACTTCCAAGACTCTTGTCACTGTTAATAATGTGGAATCTGCCATCATCATCTTTTTTTACTCGTGGATTAGGTAGGAAGTCGACTAGATGAGGAGCAACTCCCACAGGTCCGGAGCCTGGTCCACCACCACCATGAGGTGTAGAGAATGTCTTATGTAGATTGATATGCATGATGTCGAAACCCATATCACCGGGTCTCACTTTTCCTAACAATGGATTGAGGTTAGCACCATCATAATAGAGAAGTCCTCCCGCTTCATGCACAAGTTTTGCTATCTCTACAATTTCCGTTTCAAACATTCCCAATGTGTTGGGATTGGTCATCATTATGCCAGCAACGGTTTCATCAAGCAATGGCTTGAGGTCTTCCACATCGATTGATCCGTTAGGCTTTGATTTCACCTCAATCACTTCCAGACCAGCAACCATTGCGGAAGCCGGATTAGTGCCATGAGCAGAGTTTGGAACAATTACTTTAGTGCGTTTATGGTCGCCCCTGTTTATATGGTATTGACGCATGACCATAAGACCGGTCAGCTCACCGTGGGCACCAGCATAAGGATTGAGAGTGAACTCTGCAAGACCGGCAAGTTCTGATAGCATTTTCTGAAGATTCCAGTAAAGTTCAAGAACTCCCTGTGAAGAATCTTCATCCTGTAGAGGGTGAAGATTAAATGAAGGAAGAGCCGCTAATTCTTCATTAATCTTTGGATTGTATTTCATAGTGCAGCTTCCCAGAGGATAGAATCCGGTATCTACACCGAAATTTTTATTTGAGAGGTTGGTGAAATGGCGAACTACATCAAGTTCGCTTACTTCTGGCAACTCTGCCGGTTTCTCACGAAGGAGTTCTGTAGGAATTTCCGACAGACCATTTACCCCAAATCTGTCAGAGGGAAGCGAATAGCCTTTGCGGCCTTCGCGTGATAATTCAAATATCAGTTTATCGTAAGTCTTCATTTTGCCAGAATTTTATTCCACCATTAATTTTACAAAATCGTCAATCTCTTCTTTGGTGCGGTTCTCTGTCACTGCAAACATAACTTTGCCCTTTTCTAAAATGATTCCTCCCATAATTCCTTTCTCAGAGAGACGTTTATTGATGGTCTCCATGTCAAGATCAGTTATCATTACAAATTCTTTTAGGAAAGGCTTATTGAATGCTGGCTTGAACAACCCTGACTCCACGAGACGATCATACAAGTAATGCGCTCCGTTGCAAGAAAGTACATTTACCTCCTTGAGGCCCGTTTTACCTAATAGAGATAGATAAATAACGGCATAAAGTGCCATTAAGCTCTGGTTAGAACATATGTTACTGGTTGCTTTCTCCCTACGGATATGTTGTTCACGTGCCTGAAGTGTCAATACAAAAGCTCTCTTACCATCAGCATCTTTAGTAGCTCCAACTACACGTCCCGGCATCTTTCGGAGCATGCTCTTATTACATGCGATGAATCCAAGATAGGGGCCACCGAATGTAAGCGGCATTCCAAGAGTCTGTCCATCGCCACATGCAATGTCTGCACCCCACTCTTTCGGAGTTCGGAGAACTGCTAATGTAGATGGATCAGCGTAAATGGCCATAAAGGCTTTGCTTTTGTGTATCATGTCAGCAACTCCATCGAAGTTCTCGATTATGCCATATTTGTTGGGAGTGGGCAAAATTACACCGGCTACATCACCTTTCTCAAGTTCCTCAGAAAGATAACTAAGATCGGTAACCCCCTCTTTT
>CAMWZE010000503.1 GCA_947178685.1 uncultured Porphyromonadaceae bacterium | reverse complement strand
AAACTTTTCAAGAGCGACTGATGTCTCTCGAACAGCTCCGGGTTATCCTCCACGGTCAACAGTGGCTTGTCGTATTCATCCACAAGAATCACTACCTGCTGCCCTGTCTTGTGGTATGTCGTTTCGATGAGATTCCTGAAGCGTTGAGCTGGCGTGACAAACTTAGGCTCCTTACCGTAGATCCGTTCATATCCAGTCAGGAGAGTGTCAATTATTCTTTCCAGGCCATCCTCCTTGCCATAGTCTTCGGCGTTGAAATCGAAGTGAAGTACGGGCGAAGGAGTCCAGTCCACATCCAGATTGTCAAGCGCAAGGCCCTTGAACAGCTCCCGTCGTCCCTCGAAATAGGCCTCAAGTGTAGAGAGCAACAAGCTTTTCCCGAACCGACGCGGCCGGCTCAGGAAAACATATTTCCCATGCTCTGTCAGTTTAGGTATATATCCCGTCTTGTCGACGTAAGTATAGCCTTTCTGGATGATCTCGGAAAAGGTCTGTATGCCTATGGGATATCTCAGTTCTTTCATAATCTTGCTATTTTCCCCAAAGTTAGTGAATTTTCCCGAGACTACTGCGTCGCGCTTGGTTAATTTGCTAAATTATGACGTATACCTATGAAATAGGCTGACTATGAAATAGCATTTTTACAGGTGAAAACGCTATGTTTAACCCCAAAAGAAAGCAATCGTATCGTCATGGTGCAACATCCAACTGATATGCGCATCGAAGTCATCTGTCATTTATTCCTTTTCTTATTTTTAACCGCTTCCTTTTTGGGAGCGGATTTCAGCTTGCAACAGTCACTTTTCTGGAGCATTCGAGGTTCCGTGCCATCGAAAGTCATAACTATCGGACGTATCAGACCATCGTTGTCAAAATACATTCTTTCGATGCACACCTCACGGTTGTTGCCATCGGTAGCACCACGCGGATGTCGATGGTAAACAATATAATAGTCGTCGGTGGTGGGGATATTTATGATAGAATGATGTCCGGCTCCTGTGCCGTGAATGCGATCGGCTTCAAGGATGGTCCCGATCGGTTCGAATGGTCCCAACGGAGAGTCGGAAATGGCATATGCTACGCGATAATCCGGACCTGTCCATACTACTTCGCTCCACATGAAATAGTATTTTCCATTGCGACGGAACATAACGGGGCCTTCCACATAGTTCTTGGGAGTGACTTCTTTATACGTCTCACCATCGGAGAAGGGGACAAGTTGCGTGAAATCATCATTGAGTTTCACGACATTACAGTGGCCCCATCCGCCATAATACATATAATAGGTTCCATCCTCATCGCGGAATACAAATTGGTCAATGGGCTGGGCACCGTTCACTATATCCTGAATGAGGGGATATCCGAGAAGATCTTGGTAATGCCCCTCAGGTTTATCAGCCACTCCTACACAGATGCCTCCGACTTCACCTTGATGCACGTCATTTGCACCGAAGAATATGTAATACTTATCATTCTTTTTGATAGGAGCCGGAGCCCACATAGCCCGCTTGGCCCATTTTACGGCGGTGGTATCTATGATGTTCTCATGTTTCTCCCAATTCACGAGATCTTTTGAAGAGAATGCATCAAGGGCTATCTGTTGTTCGTAGGGTAAACTTCGGGTGGGGAAGATCCAGTATGTATCACCATAGATTACAGCCTCTGGATCGGCATACCATCCTTCGAATACAGGGTTTATGGCCAACATACCACCGGCGGCTGAGAGAAGGGATATGGTTAGTGCTAATTTAGATTTAAGTCGCATATGAGAATAATTAATATGTGGAGTGAAGTGAGTTGAGCATTGTGTTAAGTGGATTTTATTGCGTGTGACGGAGTTCATACAAGAAGACTCGGTTACGTTGGCAAAACAGACAGAATGCATCTCCAATCCAAGCAGAAAAGTGATGTAATCTATAATATAGACGAATATGTTACCAAAATCTTTTATAGCTGCCTGAATTTTTTGGCTCAATAATTTTTGATAAATAAGCGGGTGTCACAAATCAATGAATCATT
Source organism: uncultured Porphyromonadaceae bacterium (assembly GCA_947178685.1). The sequence continues at coordinate 526 of CAMWZE010000503.1, read as the reverse complement.
GAATCATTGATTTGTGACACCCGCTTATTTGTCTCGAATCTAATTATAGTAATGTGCTTACGTGCAGCTTGCGCCGGTGTGATTGCCATGGCAATTGTTGCATGGTCATTTATGGGTGATGATTTTAATTAATGGCTATGGCAACCGAGAAGTTGATGGAGCGGGGGAGTGACGGACCATACATATAGCCTGAGTCGCGGAGCATGCCACTGTCGAAATCGTTCTGATATGAATTGAAAATGTTGCTTATTCCGGCTGTCACATCCAGGTCGATGTCTTTAAATATGTTGAAACAGTAGCCGAATTTCAATCCCATATCGAAGAAGGATTGGGTGCGGACGGCCAGATCCACATCTGTGCCGGAACCTACAAGATGCTGCACTGTCATGGGGCCCGTGAGGGTGCCGGTCAGAATGGCCTTGAACTTTGGAAATATCTCCCAGTTGGCAGTGAGGTAACCATAGATGTCGGGGGTGCGGAACATACGTTTCTCAGGAGCCACATCCGGATTATCGCTCCAGTATTC
>CAMWZE010000502.1 GCA_947178685.1 uncultured Porphyromonadaceae bacterium | reverse complement strand
CGCGTGCCGCCGGCAACGACACTCTCAACTACTGGCTGGGCCCGAAGTCTCTTATATCCACCGATTCCCTATTCATCGCGGCCCGCTACCTGCGCACCGACTCTGCTCAGAAACTGTCGGCCGTCAACGACACGCTGAGATTCTTCACTTCTCGCCCCAAGGCTGCAAAGAAGAAGGACAAGAAGAAGAAAAAAGATGAGGAAGAGGTAGACACAATACCGCCTAAGATTCCTGCATTGAAGCTTTCGATGGTCTCCTCATCCACTCAGGAAGTCTACCTTCCCCTCGTGTTTGAGTTCGAGACCCCACTTCAAGATCTCGACACCGCTGCTTTCCGCCTGGAGACTCTTGTTGACTCCGTATGGGTTCCGGTCAAGAAGGAGTGGAATCTGCAGCCATACGATTCGGTGAGCATCCGACGTATGAAAATCGAATATCCATGGGACTACGAGACTGAATACCGTCTCACAGCCGACACTATGGCGGCCACCGGAATATACGGACTCGTGACCGACCCTCTGGAGCATAAATTCAAGACCAAGAGTGAGGAAGATTATTGCTCACTTATTTTCAACATCACCAACTTCACCGACACCGTCCCCGCTTTTGCGGAGCTGGTGAGCACATCCGACTCTCCGGTGGCACGCGTGAAGATAGAGAACGGGGTGGCCAGATTCCGCCATCTCGCTCCGGGTAAATATTATGCCAGAATATACGAAGACTTTGACGGCGACGGTCGCTACACTACCGGCGACCTCGCTCTCAACCGTCAGCCGGATAATGTGTATTACTATCCCAAGATTGTAAATCTAAAGAAAAACTGGGAGAAAACGGAGACGTGGAACGTGTTTGACACCGCCGTTGATCTCATGAAGCCTGAAGCCTTGAAGAAGAATAAGCCCGAGGCCGACAAGCGGAGCCGCGGCAAGAAGAACGACTCAGGCTCAGAAGAGGAGGAGGATGAGGAATACTTCGACCCAACCCGAAATCCATTCGACCCAAATGACAAGGGGAGAAACAACCGGCGACGTTGAGCTGTCAACCAAATCTCTCCCCAACTGTATATCCCAATCTCTCCCACCAAGACTTTGTAGTATCTAAACCTACATATTAGTTAAGCAGAATCATAATCAAAACACAACAGGATGCGGCAACCCGGGCAGCCGTGGTGGGCCACCGCTCTTCCGAAGTCCGCTCCTTTAGACTCATCAATGATCGTAAAATGGAAAAAGGAATCAAATCAAGACGTAAGATCTTAGAAGTAGCATTCAAGCTATTTGCGGCCTATTCTTATCCGGATGTGTCGTATTCCTTGCTTGAAGAGGCATCGGGCATCAGCAGAGGCTCGATGGTATACTATTTCAATAACAAAGAGGGTATATTCCGTGCCGTGCTCGAGACATTCCTCTTTGACATGGGAAGCGTGCGTAAGGTGCCTGTGGAAGCACACAATACGCTCAAGGGCTTCTACGACACTTTCCTCAAACAGCTCGATGAGGACGCTCACGCACTTAGACAGTTCCGCATCCCTAATCTCTGCGATGCTCGCTTTACAATAGAGCGTAGTGCATTACAGTTTGTGCCGGAATTCCGCCAAAACCAACGAGAGAAAATCAAAGAGGATTTACAGACGTGGACTGATGTGATAAACCATGCCAAGGAAACAGGCGAGATACGCTCCGATGTTGACACCGAGGCTATGGCAAACATTTTCCAAAACACTTTTTGGGGTTCTATATATCTAGGCATATATGGCAAGGCTGGCACTGCCGGAAAGATTCAGGAACTTCACACACTCTTTGACGATATCTACAATCTTATCAAAGCGTGATTCAATTCCCGTCGGAGCCGGGCTGTCAACGTTTTGCTGACACACGGTACTCCGGCGGGAGAATTGTATTCGGATCGACGCTGTCTACGGCGGTCACCACAATCTTAGTCGAACCTCTCCAGGGAACAATGGCATGATATTGCTTATACGAAACCCTGACAGGACGACCGAGATACATTGCCCGCTTTAACGCTACGGCCCCTTTTTCGTCGGCCGCTGTGAATATGAAATCACGGCGGTAGACCCTTGTGGTGTCTAATAGTTCCTTATAGGGAAGCAACACACCTTCATAGGTCTTGAACACAGTGCCCCTTCTCTCTATGCTCTCAACATAACCCACCTGCGTGGCATCCTCTATATATGGAGAGAAAAAACGGAGCCACATGCCCAGCATAAGAAGGATCAGAAGCAACACTGCTCCCGACCACATCCAAAGCCGCCACTTACGGCGTGGCTTGAGATGCTCCCATTCCGACTCCTCCTCATAATAGTTGGGATCGTCGGGTAGATAAGTGGGTTTCTTCGGTGCCTTCACTGGTTCCGGCAGATCGGGTCCATCAAAAAAGTCGTTCTTATCGTTATCTTGTTCGTCGTCTTCCGGATTGAATATCATAATATTAATTTTAAGTATGAGTCACAAATTTGTTAATGTATACCTTGCAGCACTCTGAAATATTTTCTCACTGTCGTTAAGATGTGAAACCTCTTCGCGCCATAA
>CAMWZE010000501.1 GCA_947178685.1 uncultured Porphyromonadaceae bacterium | reverse complement strand
TGACGGCCCAGCACAGAACACCAATTCCAAGAATATCGTGGCGCAGATGGCTCTCAATCACGCCACCATCTAATATGCCCAGCAGGCCGGAAGCACGGTCAAGGGTCGTGTCATCAGCGATATTATGGCTGAAGGCACAGCCAATGAAGAGGAGTTTGAGAAATTCTATGCGGCTTACGAGCGCCTTGTAGAGCAAAAGGTTAAGAATGTCTTGATTCCAAGTTACTCAGTGATAAGAAAGATGGCAGACGGGACGTATGAAATTCAGTCGTTCTTTATCGTAGATGAGTCCAAGGCTCGTGTAGCACGTCAGGCTGCTCTTGAGAACGCTATCCGTGAGAGTGAGCTTGCTCAGCAATATGCAAGCAAAGTCAGCGACTTCATCAATGACAGAGTAGAAGAGTGATTTTTGGGATAACTCATCTCATAATATCGTATTTAAAAAATTCATAAAACCCACATGGAGAAAACTGTCTCGACAGAATCTCCATGTGGAGTGTTTATTTTCTAATCTACATAAAATGAAACTCAACAAGATAGCGCTGGCGTTGCTTCTGGCTCAAGCTGTGATGGCGGCTCCGGCAGTCTATGGGCAGGGAAATACCACTGACGGAGAAACTACACAGGCGACTCCGCAACGTACTGAATATTCATTCCGACAGAAGAATACTCCAGTTAAAATTGCCCCATATAATACTGTGGTGTTCTCCATGACTCCGACAGAGATTCTCACCATGCGGGGCGACGAACTTTACTCTACCAAAGATAATATGTTGACCTTGTCGGTGATTCCGACAGGAGTAAGTTATGGAGTAATACAGCAAAATAAGAAAGGGGGGAAAGAGGCCATATTCCTAAGCACAAGTGAACATGCGAAAAAAATCGGACATGTGGATATAAAGAAATATGGTGTTCCCGCCGCCTTAGCCTACAGCCCGGATGCAAGGAAAATATATGTGGCCACAGACAAGGGTCTTCAAGTGTTCGAGCCGAAGAAAATGACTCTTGTAGACACTATGGAACTTCCCTTCGTCCCTTCGGAAATGGCTGTTAGCGACAACGGATATTATCTCACTCTCTCCGATGCAGACCGTGTGGCAGTGATTAATATCGAACAGAAGAAAGTGCGCCGCGACTGGAACTATGGGGTTAAGGTGACTGACATGACTTTTTCCGATGACAGTTCGCAATTCGCAGTGCTCACCGAAGATGGTATATTGAGTGTCTACGACACACGCACCTTCAACATCAAGAATACTATTGATGATCTGGGTGAGGGTATAGCCTGTGCTTTCAATCCGGATGGTAAATATATCTTCGTCGCCACTTCTCCCGACTCGCTTGAGGTCATCAATCTTGTCCGACCTTCCGATCGCAACACCATTCCGGTAGAGACCGGCTCAATTTCCGATATGACTTTCATAAAAGATTCCAATGGCAATTCACTCCTTGTCTATACCGGAGAGAAGAGCGTAAAGGCTCGGCGCATCCGGAATCTCGAGCCTCATTTCAGCAAACTTATATCTGATGAGGTAGACCAAATGATGGCCGAATGGCAGAAGATGATGCCGGGTGAGAGTATGGAAGATTACCGGGCACGTGTCAACGATGAGCCACGCGCGCACCAACGTCGCCTTTTTGAGGATGAAATTTCAACTACACTCGCCGGAGACCTTCTTGCCAGCGCAACAATGAGCCTTGGCAGCTATGACAGGACCAATCAAGTTCTTGCGCTTGATTTCTCTACCATGCCGACCATCTATCTTCCGGTCCCGGAAAATGATGTGACCAACTTCAAGAGCGCAGGCGATCTTGTGCTCAGCGATGTTCAATATGGGGTATTGCCGGATGACACATTTGAGATTGTCTATGCCAAGGTGACCAATAAGGCGGATGGCAAAACCTATGAATACAACAATCATGACCGTGTCGCCATGGATTTCATGGGTGGCGACTCCAATGTTGTGTCGCTTGAAATCCTTCAGCAACAGCAGATGGAGGAGCTGAAGCTTCAGGAATTACGCACCAAAGTTGTTGAGGAGGCTAAGAGCGCAAGCACTATCTCCAATCATACCAATATCTCGGTCGATTCACGTGTGGTGCCCGATTTTGATGCAGAGGGGAACAAGATACTGAATTATGAGGTGAATTTCACCTATCAGGTTGAGCCGGAATTTTCAGCGGCAGAAGACTTCCCTCCGGGAAAATATACGGTGCAGGAGTCAGGGGCAGCGAATGCCATGATGAAGATTGTAAAGGAGGCGTTCGAGGGAGATTTCGCACAGTATCTTAAGCCCGGGAAGAAAATGAAAGTGGTTATTTCCGGCACTGCGGACGGTAGTCCTATTGTACGCACTATCCCTTATACCGGAGTCTATGGCGACTTTGAGGATGAGCCTATCTATGAGAACGGAGATCTTACAGCCATCACCGTCACGAAGGCAGGTGGTATCAAGGAGAACCGACAGCTTGCTTTCCTGCGTGCGATGGGGGTGAAGAACTTCCTCACGACGAATGTCGACAAACTCAACGAAATGAAAGCCGACTATAC
>CAMWZE010000500.1 GCA_947178685.1 uncultured Porphyromonadaceae bacterium | reverse complement strand
GGGCAAAGCAAGGGGTATCACGTTGCCATCGAGATTGACAGCAACGGTGATAAACCATTTGTCTACATATAGAGAGAGTGCTTTCATCTCACACCTTATTGATTAAAGACCTTACGAACAAGTGATTTAAGGAAGCAAGCACCTTCTGCGATGATAATGGGTTGATGGTAGTGGAACCCGTCACCATTTTTGCTATTTCGAGCTGCCTTCTTGTATTCTGGATCGCTTGTACAGAATGGTATGATTCTGTTAGAAAGGTCTCCAAGTTCATCGCGTAACTGTTCATCAGCCTTTTTATAGAGATTCGTTTTTTTGCTAACGAAGTCAATGAATAAGTCCATATATTTCTCGAAGTTCTGAACTCCTGAGAAATCGAAATTACTCATTTCATCGGCAAACTGCTCGCCGGAAACTTCTTCGTCAGCAGCAATAGAGATGTTCACTCCATCGCGTAGAAAAGTCACACCGGTTTCACCACAGATATCAGAATCTGTGAGAGTTGAGACGACGGCAAGTTCCTTTTGTTCGCACAGGCCTCTTGCAACCTCAGTTTTGTTGTCGTTTTCTATTTCTGCTCTATAAGTTACCTTTACGTTGCTATCAGGCAAAATGAGTTTAAGTCCTGCATTTACACAGTTGTTGTAAAACTCGTTAGTTGTACGAGTGCTTGTCGCATGACGTAACCAGTGGAAAATGCGTCCGCCTTTACCAAAAGGAAGCAAATCTACCTTTTCAATGTAGCCGAGATGATTCTCTTTGATTGCTTTGCCGATGAGCATACCAGAATAGAACAGCAACAGACCGCACACATACGCCGGGATTGTGAACACGAACTTGGCATTTGCCGCCAATGAGTCGTAGAACACATCATATTCCTCCTGCGTCTTTAGCTGATCGAAGATATTATTCAGGAAATACGGAGCCTTGTCAGGATGTGTTAATACTTCCGTTATGTTCTCAACATGAACATTAGTATTGTGGCCTTCATGGAAGTCCACTAAAGCCTGTCGGAACTGTTCTGATTTGATAACTGCGTCAAAGAACACTCCAGCAGCAAGTCTGACTGAACTCTCTCTAAACAATGAAGGTTTGTTGCTGTCTTGAGGATTCTTGGCAATGAGGAGAATGTCGCTGGTGCTACCTCCCACATCAATACCGAGGAACATATTATTGCCTGATAGACCGAAGTCCTGAGACATAGCGTAGCTACATACTGCTTCTGCCTCAGTAATACAATCGCCGGGAAGCTCAGGTTTACGACCAAACGGTGTTATTTTACACAGATCCTCATAAATACGTTCAAGTTCATCTCTATCTGACGGCATCATCGACCCGGGAAAACTCCAATAGATCTCTTCGGGTCTAATTCGATTAGTGTATAGGAATGCACAAGCTTGAAGCCAGATTGATTTGAGAAAAGCTCTTTTCTTTTCACGCCCTTTGTCATTGTCAAGCCATTTCATGTTGTAATGAAGCGTTCCGGCCTGAGTCTTGATCTCAAACTCGTTCATCTCTTGAACTCGTACGTTGGGACGGTTCACGGGAACACCCCCCGCTACCTCTTCAGACTGATTTGGGCCAACGTAGCGAGAATCATGTTCATGAAGCCATGATTTAAGTTGACCATTCTCTGATGGATAATTTGTAAAGAAGAGCAATTCGTTATTTTCGGCAACGGCACGTTTGTCGTTATTCTCACGCCCGACTAACACGGCACGGTAGTTGCCAAACACCATCGGTTTTGCACCACGGTCGTTAGCGTTATAGAAAAGACATGTGTTATTGCTACCGAAGTCAACTCCTACCACAGCTGTGGACTTCATATCAACAGACGTCAAGTCCTTGACTATATCTTGACGCATCATCAAGAACCCAGCTCCCATAGTCTTTCCTGTTATTCGTACAATGGCAGAAAGGCCGCACATGGGCTTATTTGAGGCTATGATATTGTATTTTGGTAGGTTATCACTCTGACCGCTAGGGAATGTGACAAGTTTCTTTATATTAACTTGTATTTCTTCCGCAGGTGTGGGTTCATAGCGAGAGGTCAAGAACTGTCCATCAATGGTTTTCAGTATCTTACCATTTGTGCGATACAAAGGTAGGAATTGCTCTGTATCAGTGTCGGTAAACTCAGAGAACAAATAATATTTATTCCATTTTTCTGACACAAAATTTGGCCATGCAATAACCTTACCTTGATTTTGAACCCAATGGATGTTGTATTCGCGGTCATTAAGTGTGACGCTTTCACCGTCGATCTCGACAACAAGCGACACACTGAGCATCCCTGCATCAGTGATATGACATGTCAAACGTGTATTTGAGCTATTACCATACCCAAGTATGCTATCCAGTTTGTTTTGGAAAATATCAATACCGATCTCCGAGAGTGGAACACTGAAATAGAATGTTTCCCCGGTCTGAATATCATTAAATGATAGGTAATAAACTGGTGAATCTGATAGCTTGGGACGTTGAGTCTTTGGTTCCATCCATCCCACTACATATTCATCTCGGCTTAAAAGCTCTTGAATATCACCTATTGTCTGATAG
>CAMWZE010000499.1 GCA_947178685.1 uncultured Porphyromonadaceae bacterium | reverse complement strand
AATATTCAGCAGTGCGATGATATGATTCTCATCTACCTCGATAGTCTCCCCATATTGCAGATTGATGATAATAGGGGTGCCTTTGGTGTCGAGGAACACTGTCGAATTCCCTTGTATCTTTTGCAGTAGAAGACCCATACCACCCGTAAGCCCGGCAATCGAAAGCTTGGTCGTCACGTTAACCCGGTTGTTAGAGCCGACATAAACACCGCGATGGCAAATCATAGTCTCACCGTTGAGTTTCACAGGGAGAAGTCCGAAACGGCTTCCTATGACCACTTTACGAGGTATATTGGAGACATTGTAAAGTCGCAGGATAAAGAGCGATTCACCCGCGAGTTTCGCACCAATTATTCTGCCAAGTCCGGAGCCATTGAAACCGAGTTCCTTCTCTATCCCGGCCTCAAGATAGATTACAGATCCTTTTTCAGCATAGAAATCCTCTCCGGATAACAAAGTCACTTCCAGATGTTGTACAAATTGACCTACAAGTTTACAGTTCATTCTTAAAAATTATTAGATTATGACGTTCACTTCAGCCGGTGGGGGAGGAAGCACAATGTCTTCTGTAGCACCTATACTGCGATTACCGATAACTATCGAATCAGACACCCATTTGAAGAATTTCTTGAATGCAGTGCTGTCAACCGTATCCAGAGAATAAACCTCATTGGTCAATTCTTTAAGCGGCTCGGTTTTCGCGCTCATTCCAGCGGCGCAAGCTATTATGCTTGCAAAATGACGTTTCTTGACCTCTGGTATCATCTCTTTGTATAGCTGACTGTCTGACGGTTTCCCATCAGTCATCAGGAATAACAGAGGCATCCAGTCACCCTTACGGTCAGGAGTGCTCAGCCTTACTTCGCTATCGATCTTCTCGCATAGAAGTTTCAGAGCCTGTCCGGTGTGTGTCGGACCACTCTCCGGAGTGGTTATCTCCGGCAGTTGAAGTTCATCAAGAGGAGTGAGGGGAAGTATTTGCTTTACTTCACGGTCGAATGTAATAATGCTGATATTGACAGATTCTAAAGCAAAAGGATCCTGACGAAGGCTTGAGAGCATAGCTTCAAGGCCTACCTTTACCGACTCAATCGGTTCGCCACGCATAGATCCGGATGTGTCGATAAGAAGATATACGGGAAGGCGTCTCATTGTTTGACAAGATTTTGATCGGGATAAAATATCGATAGAGATATATCCTGGAAGTATTTATATAATCTGATAGTTAATGTAGATGTGCCGCAATAATATTATTGCGACACATCTCTGTATAATTCATTTTATGGCCATGCCTCACAATAAGCAGGTTTATCACTTGCTGAAGTTAAACTACTATGTTCACTTCGGGAGGCGGCGGTGGGAGCTCGCTCAGGGTAGTGGCCTCGGTACCGGTCTCCTCCACCTTCATGCTTCCGGAGCTTACAGAGGCCGACACCCATTTGAAGAATGCCTTGATAGTGGCGCTGTCGGCAGTGTCAAGCGATACGACACATTCGGTTATTTTCTTCAGCGTGTCGGTATTGGCACCGGCACCGGCCGCACAGGCCACAACCGTGCCCCATTTGCGTTTCTTGAATTCGGCGAGCCCCTTGTTGAGGTCATCCGTAGGTTCGCCGTCAGTCATAATGAACACGAGCGGTTTCCAGTCGCCTTTCTTTTCAGGAGTTGTTTTAGTGACTTCCTGGTCAGCTTTCTGAGCCAAAAGAGCAAGAGCTTCACCGAGGGCGGTGCATCCGCTTGCCTGAATAGTAGGCTGCTGGAAAGCAGAAAGTTCTGTAAGAGGGGCAACCTGCCGGGCATTGCTGTCGAAAGTAATTATGCTGAGATAGGCGGTTTCAAGTGCGTAGGGATCCTGACGCAGAGTTGAAACCAATACTTGCACTCCGTTCTTTACTGCCTCGATAGGCTCACCATACATAGAGCCTGAACAGTCGAGAAGGAGATATACGGGTAGTCTTCTCATGATTATTTTGCGTAATTGGTTACGATACGTTTTATTGTCTCACAGATGTTGGCATCGGGATAAGCATCGCCGATTGCGGAGAACTTCCATTCGCCGTTGCGACGATAAAGCTTACCCATAATAAGGGCGGTCTTTCCCTGATACTGCGGTTCTGCCGCCACATTGTAAGATGCAAACACCTCCTTCACTCGCGTGGGAGTGCCTTCATACATACGTATAGATGCGTAAGGAATCTGAGAAAAGTCCTCACGTCCGCAATTATTGAGGAAGAAAAATATCTGATTGACGTTTGGACTCACACGATTGAGGTCAACAGTGATAATCTCATTGTCGAGACCGTCGTCACCGTTCTGATCGCCTTTCAGGTCGTCTCCGCTGTGATGAAGGGCATGTTCCATCGAGTCGGTTTTGCCGGGAGGCATGCCGTAGCGACCAAGAAAGTCACTTCTATATAGAGGAGAATATATGTGGTCAACGAGATTACCGTTTGCATCAACCATTACACAGGAGAGGTCAAGATCAACATCCTTAGTGGATTTTCCAAGCCCCAGGAATCCTCCCTATACCCTCCCGCCCCAATAGCAGCCTACGCAGAAG
>CAMWZE010000498.1 GCA_947178685.1 uncultured Porphyromonadaceae bacterium | reverse complement strand
TTCAAGGGCTTCCGCTTGACACAAACCTTCTGCACCGCATGGCAATTGACTATAGCCACGCTATTATAGTGCAAGATTCTGAAGTAGATCCGGAGCTGCTTGAATATATCAAATCTACGGGGAAACCACTTCTGCTTCCCGAACAAATAGAAGCCGGAGGTAACGACGCATACGCAGAGTTTTACAATTCTCTCTCATTCCATTTAGTCCAAAAAACTATCTCCGAAACTTATATGAAGCCATTCCGTTTTATATTGCCTCTTACAGCCGCGGCTTTCGCGACTCTTTCTTTTAGCTGCGACGATGACACCAGTCAGATAGGCAATTCCTTAACTGAAGGGAACACCGTCATTTATGTTGACTCCCTTATATTTGACCTCAACGCCAGAGGCGTGGAAAACCAAGACTACGACTCTCGTTCGGGCAATCTTCTGCTGGGTTCGATAAATGTGCCTGAATACGGTAATCTCAAATCCTCGTTCGTAAGCCGTATGATGTGCGCCTCCCAACTGGAGCTACCCGATGATATCGACGACAGCAGAATTGATTCCTGTGAGCTTGTCTTGAGAATGACACGAGGAGATATTGTCGGCGACTCACTCGCTCCTCAGAAAGTGAGCGTTTATCGCCTCAACGAGCAGATTCCGGATAATGTCGACAGTAATTTCGACCCGGTTGCTTCTTTCGGATATGAAAATATGAAACTTATGGGCTCTCAAAGTTTCACGGCATCCGCAATGGGGCAGAAGGATTCTCTCTTCAATATCGCTACGACAATTCCGGTGATGGTCAATCTCGGACGCGACTATGCTCTTGAGATTGTGAAGGAATATAAAGAAAATCCTTCATACTTTCAGTGGCCACAGACTTTTGCAGAGAAATTCCTTCCCGGTCTTTTTGTTGAGACAACTTTCGGACGCGGTTGTGTCGCCAATATTTCCGATGTCTATCTTTCATTATATTATCACACCGTGACTGAAAAAAAAGAAACTGTGGATGATGTAGAAGTGACTACTCAGGTAATAGAAAATGACACTGTGGTTCCTTTCTCAATCTCTCCGGAAGTTTTGAGCAGCAATAATATTCGCTTCAACATCGCTCAGTCGCTCAAAGACAAGGTAGATAATGGAGAGATTATCCTGACCACTCCGGGTGGATTTAACGCGAGGTTTCAATTTCCTGCCCAACAGATTATTGACCGCTATAACAGCGAAGAGCGGAATCTCTCTCTCATCAGTCAGCTCAGTCTCTCGATACCGGCTGAACCTATTGACAATGACTACGGTCTGACAGTGGCGCCTAATATATTGCTCGTAAAGACTTCAGAGGCAGAGGATTTCTTCCTTAACAATAAGCTTCCTGATAATCTGACATCTTTCACGGCCACCTACGATTCCAATTCAGGTCAATATACATTCTCAGCTATGAGAAACTATCTCTTGAATCTTATGGAGAAGGATAGCATCAGCGATGAAGATGTCGACTTCACAATCATCCCGGTTTACCTGACCCAGATTAGCCAGACTGATTCTTACTCAGGTAGTGTTACTATATTCACCACCAAGTGCTCTCCCTTCACTCAACGTCCTACAATGACGCGACTTCATACTGAGAAAGCTTTGGTAGTGTTCTCTTTTGCCAATCAAATATTCGATTGATTTGACCAAGCGCCTATATAAATATGACATTTCAGATTTTTCTCTTCTCGCTCATCTCGTTTCTGACAGGTGCCGATAGTATTGGTTCCGCCCCAAAGGCGGAACTTCTGTTTGTTGGAGATGCCATGCAGCATCAGGCACAGCTCGACCGGGCAAAACAGCTTGCCGGGGGCAAAGGGTATGACTATTCCGACTGCTTCTCTTTGATTGCACCGGAAATACATGCCGCCGACTATGCCGTGTGCAATCTCGAAGTGCCCTTGGGGGGCGGTCCGGACTATACCGGTTACCCCTGCTTCAGCGCTCCTGATGTCTATGCTGAGGCTTTACGGGATGCCGGCTTCGACATGATGCTCACTGCTAATAATCATTGTCTTGATCGCCGAGACAAGGCTGCAAGAAGAACCCTCACCGCTCTCGACAGACTTGGGATTGACCACATCGGAACCTACCATGACACAATCCAGAGGGATTCTCTTGTCCCTTTCATTAAAGATATCAATGGCTTCAAAATCGGTTTCCTCAACTATACTTACGGCACCAATGGCATCCCTCCTCAGGATGGTGTTGAGGTTGCTCTGATCGACAAGGAGAAGATGGCTCAGGAAATAAGGAAAACTCGTAATGCAGGAGCTGAACTAATTGTGGTTGCAATGCATTGGGGTATCGAATATGTGCTTATCGAGAACGGAGTGCAGCGTAATCTTGCAGATTTCCTTATTGATCAAGGTGTCGATATGATTATCGGCGGCCATCCACACGTGATTCAACCGATGAAAGTGGTGAGAAATGAGAAAGAGGGAAAAGATGTGCTGGTGGTTTATTCTTTAGGTAATTTTATCTCAAATATGAAAACCGCCGACACCCGCGGTGGCGCTTTAGTGAAAGCCGTGGTGACGCGAGATAAGG
>CAMWZE010000497.1 GCA_947178685.1 uncultured Porphyromonadaceae bacterium | reverse complement strand
TTGGATGGGTGTATGGAGCCGGGTAGACTCCGTTATCGGCGATATGGGTTGGAAATTCAAATATGAACAGGCTGACCGTGAGGCGATGGCAAAGCAGTTTGCCGAAGGTAACTATATAGTGCATCACAGCGAAGCCTATAACAAAGCTGTGAATTTCCATTACCGCATAATTTCCCGATCGCTCTTCGAGGAGAGGATATTGCCATATCTTACTAAATAAGTTATCCGGGTCAGAGGCGTATGCCCACTCCGAGCATTAGATTCTGTGGGTCTTTGAAGTTGCCGAGCCGATAGCCTGTGTTCAGGTAGATACGTTTTGTGATGAATGTTTTCAGAGTAAGCGACTGAAAGAATGCCTTGTCACCTTTGGGATTCACGATATCGTAGCCCATTCCGACGTTAACGGAGAAGATGGGCATTGTCAGCTCTGCATGCGCAGAAACTCCTATACTGAGCTGTTTGCCAAAGGGGGGACGTTTGAATTTGATATTCTCATCGTAGCTTCCATCTACCCAGTAAGGCTTGAGTCCGGCGCCCTCATCCCATTGTGCGTCGAGAGCCGGGCCGACAGCCACCCAACGGTTGAGACGGCGCATAGGTGAGAACTGCAACCCGAGCACACCGAATTTTCCGGGACACAGAACTTGGTCATCCAGTTCCCCGACATTTACGATGCGTTTTCTCCACGCACCGAAAGCCGTTATGTCGTAAACCCATTGACCTCGGTCGGCTTCCTCTTCCAGAAATTGAGGCGTAGTGGATATGGATTTCTGAGGATTTATCACATAAGCAATTCCAAGGGAGGCGCCTAAGGAGTTTACGCCCGGATTGGGTAGCGATGTGTTGCCGTTGGAATAATGCTTCGCATTGATGCCCAAGGAGAATTGCCAACGTTCGCTGAGATTATAATAGAGTTTGAGTGCGAGTGCCATATGCGCTGTCACAGCCGTGCTTACGGGATAGGTATTATCACGACTCTCTTCGCCATCATGTTTCCATCCGAAAGCTGCGCCAAACTGCCATTCATAACCCAACCAAAGTCGGGATGAAAGATGGGCTATCGGTGCACCTTGAAATACGTATGCCGAAATCGGAGTTCCTAACAGTTTAGTAGGGAAGAAAGGGGTTGCGCTTATCCCGATTCCCTGATAAAGCCCCTTATAGAGCATGCCCTCGCGTGTGGCAGGGTTGAAACTGAAGCTACCGCGGATGCTCCCTGAAAAGGTCTTGTCGATAGATTCAGATAATGGGTTATTCCCCTTTAAAAAGAGATTGCTTCCTGGCACCCATGCAGGCGAGACTTCGGCTCCGATGTGCCATTCCATCGGACGTGAAAACATTGAGGGGAGAGAGTCGGACTGTGCAAACATTGAGCCGGCATATAGGCAGAGGATTATGGCAAGCAGATTAATTCTCTTCGTTGACATAGATTCTATGAGATATGGGATAGTGGGATTTAACATAAAAATCGTAGGTGTATTTTTTACCGGTGATTTCATTGAGGAAAACCATTTTCCCGACATTTGATGCTCCGGTATAAACAACTTCAACGAGTGGATTAATGCTGCTATAAGGTGGGATTTCCACGTCTATTTTTGTATTTCGGTCAGGACCGTCGTAAATGTATTTCACGTCAGGAGTAATGCCTTCTTTTTCCTGTATCACCCATTTGCCATTTACATACACAGGAACTGGTATAGTAAGATCTTTTCCCGGAATCTTGTGGTAGACGTCTGTGCCCTCCACAAGAACTGAGGCCTCTTCATACTTATAGGGAAATATGGGCATTATCTGTGGTACGTGCCCGTAGTTGTGGAATCCATAGCGGTATGAATTTATATGGACTATGGAGCTTATAAACAGATCTTCGGAATAGTTCACTTCAATTAATTTCAGGGGTTTCCCGGGTAAAAATTCTGCTTTGATTGATTTATAGCCGTAGGAGTATTCAATATCAATAATAGACTCACGTTCATAAGAGTCTGTCTGATAAATGCTTTTAATCGTGAGAGTTTTGCCATCCTTTATGATTTCAAAGGAATTGATTCCCGAGTCGTAGACAATACGGCTGACTTCTGAAACAGGTGAGTCATTGGGAATAATTTCACCCTTTTTGTTGTAGTAAGTGGTAAGTGATGCACTACCGTAATATTGGATATCAATCGACAGCAGATTTTTGGTGGAAATGGGTATGGAAATTTCTCCACCGTCGCCCTCTAAAGTAACAGAGACGGTGTCTGTCGATTCAGAATCGTCAAGAAATATGTCGTTGTTGCAACCGGAGAATAGAACGGCACATAGAAATATGAGGATTGTAGAAATGTATTTAATCATTGTTGATGCTGATGTTTTGATGTTGGTTAACGTGAAGTAGTATATACTCGCTTAACTCGGTTATCTTTGCTTATCTAAAACTAAATGCAAAGATATATAAAAATATCGGTATCAGGAGAGTTGTGGAAAAGATGATTATTCTTTCAATTTGTAATTTATACTAAAATATGCAAATGAAGATAAAAAATATGTTTGAAGCCGGTAATTGACATCGGTGTACGTAAGAAAATCCACAT
>CAMWZE010000496.1 GCA_947178685.1 uncultured Porphyromonadaceae bacterium | reverse complement strand
CTGTTATGCAAATTTACGAATTATTTTTGATAAATTACAAATAAAAGCTATCTTTGTAAGTTTTTAATCAGGCTCGGGCATTAACTTGTCGGCGTGTGGCCCACTATTGTGGACACTGACTCACGTATAACCCGGACCTAACAGATTTGAATTATGAATATTGATAAACTTAAGGAGAAGGCCCTGACAGGGACGGGAGTGACAAAGGAGGAGGCATTATGGCTCCTCAGCTATCCCGATTTGGATGAACTTTGTGATGCCGCCAATGAAGTGGCTCGCAAATGGCAGGGTGATGAAGTTGATTCATGTTCTATAGTGAACGCCCGAAGCGGAATGTGTGGCGAGGATTGCAAGTGGTGTGCACAGGCCACCCGCCATTCCACAGGTTGCGAGACGTATAATTTCCTTGACCCGGAACTTGTGATGAAGGCTGCGGAGGCCAACGAAGAGGCGGGAATCCGGAGATTCTCGCTCGTGACAAGCGGACGAAAAGTGAACAAACGCGACCTTCAGGAGTTTTGCAAGGTGTTCAAGGAATTGGGCGAGAAAACGTCGCTTTACTTATGCGCGTCGATGGGCCTTCTGGATGAGGAGGAGATGCTCATGCTTAAGGAGGCCGGGGTAAAACGTTACCATTGTAATATGGAAACTTCTGATAAGGTGTTCCGCACCCTTTGCACCACCCATCTGCCGGAAGACAAGAAGCGCACGATTGCGGCTGCCAAGAAAGCCGGCCTCCCAGTTTGCTCCGGTGGAATAATAGGAATGGGGGAGTCTGGGGAAGACAGAGTGGACTTTGCTCTTGAATTACGCGAGCTCGATGTGGATTCTGTACCTATCAATATACTTAATCCGATAAAAGGGACTCCATTGCAAGACACTCCGCTGATTTCGGAGGAGGATATCATCCGGACTGTCGCCATATTCAGATTCATAATGCCTACAAAGTCGTTACGTTTCGCCGGCGGCCGAATGAGACTTAGTCATAAATCAATGCTGAGGATCATGACGGGTGGTATGAACGGCGTGCTTATGGGCGATATGCTCACCACCGTTAGCAACACCATAGCCGACGATCGCGTACTTTTCCGGGAGGCGGGACTTAAGTTTTAAAAAGAAGATAAAGGATAAAGAGATGGATAATAAATCAATTTACAAATATGCCGCCGAATCAGGCTTACCGGCCGGGCTTTATCTTACCATGATGTCTATCGGGGTGATGATGAGCCATAAAGTGGAGCTGCTGGATTGGGTCGTGCCTCTGCTTTTGATAGGTTTCCCCTTCTTCATGGCATGGCGCATGAAGAGGATGGTAAGGATAAAACCGGAATACGGTAACTTCTCACCGCTTTGGCTGTTTGGCATATACACTATCATTTTCGGTACGCTTATCTGCATGTTGGCCACATATCTCTATCTGCTGTATGTTGATCCACATTTTATAAAGGAATCGCTCAACCATGCTATCGAAACATTCAGCAAACTTCCTGATGAGGGTGTCAGCAGTATGTCTGAGGTGATGCGGCAGGCAGCGGAGAAGAACGTATATCCCACAAAGACGCAGTTTGTGACTTCCATGGGATGGTTTACCTGTTTTTCAGGATCGATGCTCTCATTTGTGCTCGCATCCGTGATATCATGGCGCAGAAGGCGCAGAAGAGTGTCAATGTTCAGATAATTGTGGCAAATCTCGGGCATTAAAAACTTTTTTAGTAATTTCGCGAATATTCCCAAAAGAGAAATATTAGAATGGATATATCTGTAGTGGTCCCTTTATATAATGAAGAGGAGTCGCTTCCTGAGCTTGCCTCATGGATTGAGCGTGTGATGAAGGATAACGGTTTCACTTATGAGATACTTTTTATCGACGACGGGTCGACCGACGGGTCGCTGGAGACGATAAAGCGTCTTGCTGAGAAGAATCCTGCTATTCATGCGGTCTCTTTCTCGCGCAACTATGGTAAGTCGCCGGCTCTCAACACCGGATTCCGCAGGGTAAAGGGGGATGTCGTCATCACGATGGATGCCGATCTTCAGGACAGTCCGGATGAGATTCCCGAGCTCTACCGTATGATAAAGGAGGATGGTTATGACCTGGTTTCCGGCTGGAAGAAGAAGCGCTACGACCCTTTGTCGAAGACGATTCCCACGAAGCTTTTCAATGCCACGGCACGTTTTGTGAGTGGCATCCATAATCTTCACGACTTTAACTGTGGCCTTAAGGCCTACAGAAGTGCGGTGGTGAAGCATATAGAGGTATATGGCGACATGCACCGCTACATTCCATATCTTGCCAAAAACGCAGGTTATAGAAATATCGGAGAAAAGGTGGTGCAGCATCAGGCTCGCAAATATGGACATACCAAATTTGGCCTTGACCGTTTCATAAACGGCTATCTGGATCTCGGCACCTTGTGGTTTCAGTCGAAATTCGGTGTTAAACCGATGCACATCTTCGGACTTTTGGGTTCTCTGATGTTCTTGATCGGATTTCTGGCTGTTACGGTAGTGCTTGTGCTGAAAATTGCGAGTATGTGTAGCGACGACTACTATTTCTACGTCACGAAATCAG
>CAMWZE010000495.1 GCA_947178685.1 uncultured Porphyromonadaceae bacterium | reverse complement strand
GGGCCGGTCATGGTTATAACACCCCGGGGGTTCCGCCCCTCGATTTATATGCAGGCTTTCTGCCGGCCCCCCGCCCATGAATCATTGTCTTAAAATACTGAACTGCACCCCAAAAGTTAGACACAAAACTTTTGGGGTGCAGTTCAAGATAGCGACTTTGTGACATCAGGTAACTATACAACGGCAAATCTATTGATATTTTGCCATTATTTAGTTTCTGATTGGGGGTGCAATGGTAGAATGTTATCCATCATCCACCAATAATAGAAGGCTTCGGGGCGTTGCTTCTTCGGCTAAAGAAAAAGTTTAAATAACTTCATAAAAAAAGAGATGCTGAAATTCAACATCTCCTTTATATTTTACACATTCAGATTGATTACTGAGCGCTTGCCTGGGCCTCTGCTTCCTGAATCATCTTTTCGTTGGCGTAGATGGTGATCTCTACACGACGGTTGAGGGCTCGCCCCTCCGGAGTGTCGTTGGAGGCGATATAGTCAGCCATAGGAATGCCTCGCGCTACAAGACGAGTCGCACCTACCCCATCCTCAATCAGATAGTTGCGCACTGCATTTGCACGTTGCTCTGAAAGAGTAGTGTTGATGGCCATAGAACCCGTATTGTCTGTGTAACCGGTGATCAGAACGTCAGTGTTCGGGTTTCCGATAAGGCTGACAGCAAACTTGTTGAGGTCAGCCTTAGCCTGAGTGTTTAACGTGTATTTGCCGGTCGGGAAAAGGATTCCACCGTCAAATGTAACTTTGATGGCACGAAGACCATTGGAGTCAGTGGTCTGCTCCACTTTCGCCTGCTGTGCAAGTTGCTCCTCAAGCTCTTTCTGCTGCTTATCCATCTTCTGCCCAATAAGCGCACCGGCACCGGCACCTACCGCTGCGCCAATAGCCGCACCGATTCCGGCACCCTTGCCTCCACCTATCAAAGCGCCAATACCTGCGCCGAGAGCACCACCACCACCGGTACCTATCAAGGCACCTTTACCTGTCTTGGTCATTGAGCTACAACCGGAGCCACCAATGAGCATCGCTGCCGCGAGTGTGGCTAATGTGATCTGCTTTAATGTCTTCATATCTTCACCTTTTCTTTTTGATGTTTTCTTTTATTTGAGTCCAAGATTATCTCTCGGTTTAATTTATAACCTCTCCGACACTATTTTTGTTTAAAAGCAGAGAGAGAACCGACCTCCCGTCGCTTCCCTCTCTTTCCCATATTAAAAGTATGTTATATATTATTTTTCCGGTTAAATTATCGTCAGAAAAAAAACCTCAGGGTGCCTGTGTGGGCACAGACTTCTTAGTTTTCCCTTTCGTCGTTTTCTTCGATTTCCAATTCCAACTGCTTGAACTGCTTGAACTACTTGAACTGCTCGAACTGCTCGAACTTTTTGAGCTGCTGAAACTTCTTGAACTACTGCTTGATGAAACCGTTTTGCCATCATTAATCTTGATTTTTCCTACTCCGGATATATCCTTGTTCCATGTGTTGGAGTGACCCCAGACAGAGATTGTGGCCTGACCCGAAACATCAAGGTTTGCTACTTTGGAATCAATGTGACCGACTTTCAATACAGAGGCTCCCGAGGCATCCAGATTTATCAAATTTGCATCAGTGGTATTGATCTCAACCTTAGATATCCCTGAAGTGGTGGCATACAGTTTCTCTCCACTGTAGTTCTTTAGATTCAATGAGGCCGTACCCGAAAATTCCAATTGTAGTTTAGGGGAAAGAGCATCAACCACCTTCAGTACGCTTGCTCCAGCACAGTCCATCTGCAATGCCGAGCTCTCAATCCGGTTTATCTTTACTTCCGAGGCTCCGCTTGTTTCGAGCTCCAGTTCAGATGTCCGCAAGACGGGTATCGTCAGCTTCCCTGCCCCTGACGTCTCGATACTAAGATTTTCCTTCATATTCAACTCCCCCTTCACCTTGAATGTAGTCGCTCCTGAGCAGGAGATGAACTGTAGGGAAGGAGCCTGTACTGTGATAGTAATGTTGCCTGAATTGTGATGATTATCTTTGGGTTTATAAGAAAGCCTCAATTCCTTATCCTTTACCTCCACTTTGACAAAAGGCATTGAAGCCGAAGGCGCGGAGACCTGCACCTCTCCTGTGGCTTTCCCCTGGATAAAAATAACATTCACGCTTGATGACATAGAGATTTTGTTGAAACTCCCCACTTTAAAGGTTCGGTTCTCCCTCTTATCTACATTACTCGACGCTTTATAAGCCACAGCGGATGGCGCTGAAAAAACTCTTCCCATTCCTCCGAATGCAAGAAGGAGCAACAATAAAGTAAATATCTTTTTCATGATTCTGATGTATTTTACGGTATATTGACAGAAATTGAAGTTTTTGGAGATGAATTACTCTCTTTCATATCCTTGCTGACATAAGACACCCCATCCTCAATCAATCCCTTGGTGTTTATTACCCCCTCATTGATAAGGACTATATTCTTTTTTCCACATCTTCCGGATAGATTTATGACAGAATTATCACCGGCTACAGCATCCACCTTTCCACACTCCAAACCCGATATATCCATACTACTGTTTCCTGTAATAG
>CAMWZE010000494.1 GCA_947178685.1 uncultured Porphyromonadaceae bacterium | reverse complement strand
CCACCGGTTGGAATGTGCTGAAGATAAACAATGGCAAGGTGCGCAACACCGGTATCGAGCTTCAACTCAACGGTGATATACTTCGTGCCGCATCACGCAACGATGTAGCTCTCTCAGCCGACCTCTCTTTGGCTTGGAATCACAATAAAGTGGTGAAGGTGGCTCATGAGCCCACATCGGGTATGGAGGCTCTAAGTTCTTACACCCTCCACAAAGGATATCCGGTGAATTCACTCTTCTCATATGATTTCGCAGGGATGCAGAATAAAGATGGGCTTCAGTACTTCACCTGGCGTGACTCAAAAGGGAATATACACACCTCCGACATCTCATCTGAGGAATTTACTGTAAATGATATAGTATATTCCGGATCGCTCGACCCGAAAGTTATGGCCTCCTTCACTCCCACTGTGCGCTGGCAGGGATTCTCACTCTCAGCCATGTTGAGCTATTACGGCGGACATGTCATGAGGGCCGACACACAAGACTGGACATCTGATGGTTCTCTCTACGGATACGGTTCCCTCGCGGTAGTGTCGGCGGTGCCGTCAAGCTATCTGAACTATTGGAAAGAGGGTGGCGATAAATACCCGGGTAATGGTGTCAACGGCATGAGCAATGTAGTCGGCAACGCTAACTATGGCAGCCAGACTGTGGTGCCCGCCGATTTCCTCAAGGTGCGTAACATTGTGCTCGGTTATAGCTTCAACGATGCGGTATGCAAAGCTCTTCGTATGCAGAACCTGCGTCTGCGCTTCCAGATCAACAATCTCTGCTATTGGGCGCGTAACGACCGCGGAATAGATCCTGAAGCAAACGATCCGATGGGGGGCGCCCGATCTTTGCGCACTCCGCGTTCATATACTTTCAGCATCAACTTCAGTTTCTGACATGGCAGTTATTTTTAACCAACTTAAGTCAACTGAAATTTAAAATCCAACCGCTTAATACATGATGAAAAAATATTTCATAATCCCACTTTTTGTTATAATCGGTCTCTTCTCAGGAGGATGCGACAGCCAGCTCGACATTGTTCCGAAGGGACAGACTACCCTTGACCGCACATCCGATCTCGAACTGCTCCTGAATCAGGTGTACGACCTCGGTGATCTCCCCTATAGCGATCTTACACACATATGTGGCGAGGGAGTAGGGATGGGTGAATCCGTATCCTCCATGTTGTCATCCACAAATACCCTCAAATATGCATATCTCGCCTATGATGAGCATGTAGACCGTATCACTCTTGCACAGGAGGACACAAAATACTCGGCCATCTACCGCTATGTGAACTACATGAACACTCTATTGACGAAAATAGACAATGCCACAGGCTTGGAGGAGAGTAAACCGCGTCTGAAGGCTGAGGCCAGAATAGTCCGGGCTTATCTACATTGGCTCGCTGTTGTGATGTATGCTCCCCAATACGATGCCGCAACAGCGCCCAATCTCGGAGGAATTGCCTATGTTGAGGATATCGACAACACGAAAGTAAAGGAGAAGCTTTCGCTGGCTGAGGTCTACGATAAGATTCTCGAAGACTGTTCCGATGATGTGATCTCCCTTTTGCCGGAAAGCAACTCCGATGTGAGCCGTCCCGCTCAGGATTTCGGCAATGCTGTGCGCGGGCGTGTGCTTATGCAGATGAAACGCTATTCAGAAGCTCTCCCCTATCTTGAGAAAAGCGTGAGCCTCAATCCGGCCATCGACGATCGTGCCTATATTAAAGAGAGAGAGGAATGGGTGCTTGAACGTTCCGACGACTTGAATCTTCTCTACATAAGTGGCGGCCCACAGGTGAACCCTACTATGGAGATCCTCACCCGTGAATCTTTCGCAAAGTTTGAGAAAAATGACTATGTTAAGAAATATTGCGGCGATCAAGGATGGAATCTTTCGATGGGAGTGATGTATTCCGGACTTGAAGGCTTCCCCATGTGTATGAGCTGGACTGTGAAAGGGAATCCCTGGGGAATGACTTCAATTCGCACACGTCTCGCGGCTGCGGAATGCCTCATCCGCACTGGTGACATCCGAAAGGGTCTCGAATATTTGGATATGGTGCGTAAGGCGCATGTGGAGAATGCGGCCGCATATGTGAGAGTGCATGATATGATTCCCTTTGTGGAAACAGCGGCGATGCATCTTCTGCAACAGACCAAATGGGTGGAGAATATAGGCAGTTACGAAAACTTCTTCGATATGAAGAGATGGAATTCGGAGGAAACCTACAAGACTACCGTAAGCAAGGATCTTGCTGAATATGGAGTCAAGACTTTATCACCCGAATCACCTCTCTGGATTCTCCCCTTCCCGGCCAAAGCCACCCGCTACAACCCGACACTGACCCAGAACTTCTAATTCAAATTTCAAATTCATATAACAAGGGAGCCACTTCATTCGCTTGAAGTGGCTCCCTTATTATCTGAATTAACGAAACCACGTTCACTTACGCTTATGGCATAATCCTACTTGGACTAACTACTCAACTTTGGCATATGTAAAACGCGGAGGTTTGTTCTGTATGAGTCCAATCTGTTGCATACATCGTCCGAAATGTTGTCTAATTTGTTGTAGTAACTC
>CAMWZE010000493.1 GCA_947178685.1 uncultured Porphyromonadaceae bacterium | reverse complement strand
AATATTGTACACATAATAAATCTTGGTTCATAGTACTTTTGCAACTGAAATAATAATCTTAGAATCAGAATCATCATGAAGCGAAAATGTCTTTCTTGTGGAGTGTCCTTTGTGCTGGCTTTAGGCAGCTCAATATATGCTGATGTGCGAGAGAGTGGTGAAGTTGTTGGGATCTTTAATCCCGAAAAGGTAATATTAGCCTCCTCGCAGTATACTCCTGAGCAACCGTATACTGCCGCTGTCTGGGTGTATAATAATGGGACCAGATATGATAATCAATATTATAATCATATTTGGGCTACCCCGGCCAAAGATAAAGGGCATCATGAATGGTATGAACCCGAGTATACTCTTACTGACGGTGACGGAATAAATTGGATTACGGCCTCCTCTCCGTTTAGTTCGGATGATACGTATAATGGGCAGAAATCTTTTCGTTGGGTTGAAGCCGACATCACCGGCGATATTTATATACGACGCACCTTTACTCTTGATTCACTACCGGATGGTCTACTATACCTTGCTTGTGGTCATGATGACGCACCGGCAGAATGGTATATAAACGGTGTTCGGGTGCATAGTGTCTCTGACGGCTGGGATAATGATGAATACAAAGTGCTTACTGCGGAGCAGAAGAGTTTGATAAAGACAGATGGCTCTCCAAATATACTGGCGGTGCATGTTCATCAAAATTGGGGTGGTGCATTTGCAGACTGTGGATTATATGGTGCGGATATGTCGGTATCATCTACGCTGCTGAATACGGTGTCTGAAGGCACATGGCCATGCAAATATTATATGCTTAATTATAATAGTGATATAGAAGTGGCGGAATCAGCCGGCTGGGCTTCCGAAAATGAAGATGAGGATGATTGGATGGAGGGTTATGGCCCCATGAGCAACGATGACAATATGTTTTATGTGACAGAGTGGGCCAGCCAGGTCAGACCTATCCTTATACGTCGCCACTTCAATGTCACTTACGATGATATGTCTCTTTTGGAAAATGGTTTGCTAACCCTTGTTTGCAGCTATGACGAGAATCCCAAGGTTTATCTTAACGGCAACCTTATATGGCAGGCTAATGGATGGTCAGACAATAATTATGACAGTTACATCTTGAGTGAGGAACATGTAGAGATGCTTCATGAGGGTGATAATACACTGGCAGTCTCTCTGTCGCAAGGTGAAGGGGGTGGACATATAGATTATGGCCTTAAGATTACGGCCCCATATGAGGCATCGGGAATAACGCCTGTATTGCAAGAAAAACCTAATGATTATACCGATAGCAAGATATATAATATACATGGTCAATTCCTGGGTCGCTCGCTCGATAATCTTCCTAAAGGTATTTACATAGTAGGAGGAAAAAAAGTAAAGAAGTAATATAATTAATGAAAATATGAGAGGGTTGTGTAGTAAAATTATCACGCTGGGATTACTCATGAGTAGTATGACAGCCATAGCACAGAATGAGGTAACAGTAGTGGATCGTCCACATAACGGTGTGAGTGCTAATTATACCAATTTCCGGGCACCATTGCAGAGTACGCCACTTATGAAACTTCCTGTGGGAAATGTTCAGCCTAAAGGGTGGTTAAGAAAATACCTTGAACTACAGAAGGATGGATTGAACGGCCGGCTTGGCACTGTGAGCGCCTGGCTTGACAAGAATAATAATCAGTGGCTCAGTGATAACGGTGACCATGGTTGGGAGGAGGTGCCTTATTGGCTTCGCGGTTATAGTAGCTTGGCCTATATCCTTGATGATGAGGATATGAAGAAAGAATGTCAAGTGTGGTTTGATGCGGTATTGTCGAATCTGAAAGATGACGGTTTTCTTGGTCCGCGCAATTACGAGAATGGTAATCCGGAATTGTGGGCACAGATGGTGATGCTCTGGGCTCTACAGACTTATTATGAGCATAGTGGCGACCGGAAAGTATTGGATGCCATGACCAATTATTTCAATTGGGAACAGACTGTGCCGGATAATCAGTTTCTTAAGGGGTTGTGGCAAGAGAAACGCGGAGGTGATAATCTTTGGAGTGTATTGTGGCTCTACAATCGCACCGGCGACCAAAGCGTCTTGCCGCTTATCGATAAGTTGCATAAAAATACATCCAACTGGACTCTTGATAACGATCTTCCAAACTGGCATGGTGTGAATGTGGCGCAAGGTTTCCGTGAGCCGGCGTTGTATTATCTCTATACCGGTGATGAAAAAATGCTTAAGGCTGCCTATGATAACCATAACACAATGCGTGAGCGATACGGTCAAGTGCCGGGAGGAATGTATGGTGCGGATGAGAATGCACGTGCCGGATACTTCGATCCGAGACAGGGTGCTGAGACGTGTGCTGTGGTAGAGCAAATGGCCAGTGACGAGATTATGATGACCATCACCGGAGATACTTTCTGGGCTGACCATTGTGAGAATGTCGCGTTCAATACCTTTACGGCAGCTATGACTCCCGATATGAAGGCGTTGCGTTATATCACTTCTCCAAATATGGCTATCAGTGATGAGAAGCTCCATGGGCCGAGCATCGACAATAATTTGAGAGGGATGCTTTCCATGAG
>CAMWZE010000492.1 GCA_947178685.1 uncultured Porphyromonadaceae bacterium | reverse complement strand
TATCTACACAGTTAAAAGATTACCTTTGAAGTCTAACCGATTTCAAAGGTAATCCATAATTGTGACATATGCAAATCAAGCAATATCCACGCAGATCAACCACACCTGAATAAGCAATGTAATCCTAATTTTCGCTTGTGGGGAAGGCAGATATCCGCAGACGTGCAGCTCCCATGGGCACGAGTGTGATGTCATCTATCTGCTCGCTACGTTTCGCATCCTGACGGGGAAGCACACCGGTGAGACCGGTCTCATCTATTACCCAGGAGGGGATAGTGCGTCCCTTCGCGGATACTCTCAATGGTACACTCTCAACTGTGAACGGTTGATCGTCGGCCGGCCATTCAAGATGCTCCACTTTGAAATCCTTCAGTGGGTTAGCAGAGGGAAGAACGAGGGAATAGTTCCATGCAGAAGCGGGATAGATCTCATAGGTAGGCCATTTTTCCGTGTCGGCGCCGACCTGCCACTGAGAATCGCCTATTGCAACCTCAGCCGAGTTTCTCTTCTCATAACGCTCATCAATCATTAGCGACAATGTGAGTGGACCGTAATCAACCGTCGCACTGTTCTGATTCACAGGCCAACGACGCACGGAGAGTTCCATCGGGAACACCAATTCCACCACATCGCCATCCTTCCATTCTCCGGCAATCTTCAGATATTTACCGGCCTCCGGAGTGCCAACCTTCTTACCGTTGACTCGGGCTACCGCATTACGGGTCCACGAAGGGATTCTGAAATAGAACGGGAACGTTACCTTATCCTTGGCCGATACCACAAAACGGAGAGTGTCGCTGAATGGATAACGGGTATCCTCGGTCACAGTCACCTCTTCCCCATCGCCCACCTTTACAGTGGCACGGTTCGGACCGTAGACGGTGTAGGCGATTCCCTTATCGGCCGTAGAGAATGCGAGCGATTGGGTAAACGATGGCCAACCCAAACCGTGGTTATGCTGACAGCAACGTGAGCTGAAAGGATTCATATTGAGAAAGGGACCGGCATTGTCAATACCGGGACGATGATTGTGAGAGTCGCTTATAGTGTGATTAGGAGATGTGATATAACGCAATCCCTTCAAATCGGGCATCATGGCAGCCGGGAACGAGTTGAAAGCCACATCCTCCATATTTTCCGCCCAGAGAGGATCAGCGGTGATGCTGAGCATAACCCCGTCGGACAGGAGTTGCTCGGCAAATCCACATGTCTCGGTTCCCTGACGAGGATCGATATATCCTATTCGTGCATTTTCATCTGCCCCGAACATGCCTCCGGGCACCTGTCCGAAAGTACGGCGAATAATATCATGAACATTATAGGAAGCGGTGAGCATTGTCGAATCGTTACGAAGCAGATACATCTCTGCAGGCTCTCGGAAATACTGTGCGATGTTCACGTTGTGCCAGTTAGGGAGAGTTGCGGGATTCGTGCAGTCGGCGTTATTACGGTGGATCTTCTCAATTAGAGGCAATACACTTGCATCACCCGTCTTGTTGTAATACCATACCACGCTCCAGATATTATCACCACCACGACAATTCTCCCAATAGTCCTTCAGGAAAACCTCATCCGGCTGTGCCATCTCCCACTCGAAATAGCGCTTCATGAATGGAAGCACACGCTCGTCGGAAGTGTATTCATAGTAGTTCTGGAGAATCCAGAGCATAATCATCTGGGCCCACACCTCACGTTTGTCGTTACGGATATTTACAGGGCCGAAGAAGCCATCCTCTTTCTGAGAGTTGAGCACGGCATCGATCCAGAAGCGGGTCTCCTCAAGCATAGCGGGGTCATCGAGCATATAGGCGAGATGACTGTATCCGCGCAGCCAGTAAGGCACCTCCTCCCAACCGTGGTCGCCGCCATCCACAAGCCATGCGTTGTTGTTGCGGTCAAGCCAAGCGCTTATCTCTCCGAGATGGCCGTTAAGGCCGTCGCGCTGCAGTTGTGCCTGCTTCAGCAGCCACCCTTCAGGCTTGATTGCTCCGGCAGGAAGCTTCTCAAGCATAAGCGGACGTAGTGTGGTCACACTATCCGATCCGGCGGAGAGTGCGGTGTTTGTCTCCGGGATGAAAGGCCGCGATTCGTTGGTAACGGTATAAGTATTGCCACTGCTGCACGATACGGAAGCTGTGAGTAATACACCTAAAGTAAGGGCATTAAAGTAGTTCATGAAGGATATGGTTATGATGTGGGTTATGACATTGTGATATCGGCATGGCTGACAAAGCAACCATGCCGATATCAGAGTGATGCAAAATTACCTATTATTCTTTCGACAAAGCAAAAGTAACTGTTCATTTTACACTATTTTCTATTCATACACCTGTCCATACTGCCGGAAGAGAACTGCTTATACAGTATCCACAAACAGCACTATTCGCTATGTATTAAGCATTTATGATTACCGATTTTTATAGATAAGTAGCTGCGGATAATTAATGTCATAATGGATACGAAATTCTACGGATGAGATCTGCATCGGATTTGAAGGAGTAATGTACTGACATTATGACTGAAAAGCTGATGCAGAGATCGCCGTAGAATGTAGTAGACATATGATCATTAATTGTTCGTAGCTAC
>CAMWZE010000491.1 GCA_947178685.1 uncultured Porphyromonadaceae bacterium | reverse complement strand
TGTTAGTCGTGAAGTTGTCTAAACTTCAATAATGAAACAGTGTTATCAGTAACCTCACATTTTAATAACAAATAAAAATGGGGTTGGTTTATATGAAGCATTTTGCATAGATTGTAAAGATAATGATGTGCCACAAAATTATTTTGTGGCACATCATTATCTTTTCTTCATGTCAGTATTTGAAGATCAGTAAGGTTGCGGCTTACTTGTGACGGCGGGGAACGGAGACATTGTGAGAGTCGAATATCTTTTGTGCTCCACGATCGAAAAGCTGCCAATGTGCTTTCTGAGAAGCAGGTATCTCATCAACCATCCAGGATGGAATTACTTTAAAGTTGGATCCCGGGCCTTCAGGTTTGGCGGAAAAGAAAGTGTCGTAGTCGGCATGACTAAAGTAGGCTTTGCCGGTTGAGTCACGCGTTATAGTGGCTCTTACGAGTGCGCCCCCACGTGTGTCGGCAGTCTTCATATTGGAGATAAAGTTGCCTAAGGAATACACGACAAGAACATCCTTATCTTCCTTCTCATTATGCACCACTTTCATAGGTTGAATAACATGGGGATGTCCCCCAATGATAAGATCGGCACCACGATCAATCAAGAAATCGGCTAAATCTCTTTGCACTCCGTTTTCGAGCAGCACATACTCAATTCCCCAGTGCATGGTAACGACCAGGATCTCCGCACCGGCCTCACGGGTTTGTTTTATCTCGCGGTCGATCATGTCGCGATCAATTAGGGAAACCTCGACGCCCTCACGCGGAGGGATGCCATTTGTGCCGTAGGTGTAATTAAGAAACCCGACACGAAACCCGTTGATGTCTTTTATAAAGGGGACGAGAGAATCTCGTTGCGCGACATCATGGTATGTGCCTATATGATCGATACCAAGACTATCAAGAGCTACGAGAGTGCGCCGAGCGGCCTTATCCCTGCGGTCAAGGCAATGGTTGTTGGCAGTGAGCATAAGGTCGAAACCGGCGTCGCGCAGTGCCTCTGCATAAGCATCCGGAGCACTGAAACATGGATATCCTGTATAGTCAGGTCCACCGCCAAGAGGCACTTCAAGGTTGCAAACGGCATAATCGGCCTCCGAGACGGTGGGGGCAATGAGAGTGAAGCAGTCAGAATAATCATAATGCTTGCCATTTCCGAGCGCGAGAGCCCGATCGAGCTGAGCCTGATGTTGCATGGCGTCGCCGACAAAAAGAAGCTCCGCCTTAGGGGCGGAGCCAATGCTGTCGGCCCCGGTTACGAAGGAGATGAGGCTGAAAAGCAGCGAGTGTATAAACATATTCAGGGCATCGATTATAAATCAATAAAATACGTAATAACCACGCGAGAATAGAGTAAAATATTATTCCACCACCTGAGAGGAGTAGGTGAAAACAATAGTAGCTTTATCCGTGTGGAGACGCGTCATTGTGGGGTTTATGGTGTAGGGTACGCATTTAGTAGCGTAGGTAGTGGTGGAGTAGCTGGATTGAGGTTCGAACGTGATATTGACAGGCACTAAAGAGAAGTCTTCATCCTCTTCAGATATATTGTCCTTATCAATCAAATCGAGAATATAGCTTCTCATTCCACTGAAACGATATCCTCCAATAGTTGAGCTATAAGCCGCATAGAAAGAGGATTTGTTATCAGGGAGCTTATTCTTTGCGAAGAAACTTTCCAATTCGGATGTTTTCACAAGGAGCAAATAAGGCGCACCAACAATACCGTAGTCATTCTTGACCGTGTCGGCAGGAATGGTCATGGAGAGTCCGCTTACGATAGAGATATTGTTGTTGGACTCCTTATACTTATTAACAATGTCGCGAGCCGGGAAAGTTATGGCCGTCGTGAAGCCACCCGGAGTTGTAATAATGTTCTGTCCATCGGAGATTCGCCTCAGCAGGGATTGAGAGGGAGTATAATCTATCCGGTTGCTGCTGAGCACTTCCGGGGCAGTGTTGCAAAGCACGATAGAATCCTTAACATGGATTGTCTCGTAGATGGTATTTCCGTCTTCGTCTTTCGCAATAGAGCCATCTTCACCTGTGACAGCCTGCTTGCCGAGCTGGTAGGTGTAGGCAGTGAGGGCAAGCTGCGAGAAGCTTGCGAGACAGCCGTTGCCGAAAGAGCTCTCGACGTAAAGACCGGGAATGAACTGAGCGAATTTATCAGGCCAGGAGAAAGCCTCAGGATCATCCAGATATTTCTGGAATATCTCTTTAGCTATCTGAGTGCCGACAGGGATTCGGAGCAAGTAGTTGCCATATTTAAGATAAGATTCATCATCGGTGCCTGTGTTGACAAGGTTGTAGTTCTTACGTCCTAACGGGTCAGAGGGATTGTAATATCCTTCCGGATTGAACTGATTAGTAATATCATCGGGCAATTGGCGGGTGAGTCTATACACTTTAGCTTGTTGCGGGGCAAGGGAATCGCCTACGAAATTACCGCGGACCATATAAAGCTGTACGGCACAACTGTCGACGAGCTGAAGGAATTTATCCATGCTTTCCTGCGATTCGACTATAGAATCGGGGAGCTGTGAAAGAGAGAGGCGTCGGGTGACGAATGAACGGTCAACGCGTCCATACT
>CAMWZE010000490.1 GCA_947178685.1 uncultured Porphyromonadaceae bacterium | reverse complement strand
GGTCACTGGCCATAGTAGGCGTTGGGACCGTGCTTACGGTTGAAATGCTTCTCAATGAGAAGTGGATTCATGGTAAGTGCCGGATTTACGGTGAAGGATATGGAGGCCATCTTGGCGATCTGCTCGAGCACCACAGCGTTGTGTACAGCCTCGTGAGGATTCTTTCCCCAGGTGAAGGGTCCGTGGTTTGTGACGAGCACTCCCGGAGTGTGGATGGGGTTCATCTCCTTGAAGGTCTCCACTATGACGTTTCCGGTCTCCAGCTCGTAATCTCCTTTAACCTCCTCTTCAGTCATGGCGCGGGTGCAGGGCACTGCGTCATGGAAATAGTCGGCGTGGGTGGTCCCTATGTTCGGGAGGGGCACACCTGCCTGAGCCCAGGCTGTCGCATAAGTGGAGTGAGTGTGAACCACGCCTCCGATTTCAGGGAAAGCCCGGTAGAGGGCGAGATGGGTAGGGGTGTCTGACGATGGCTTGAGATTGCCATCAACCACTTTACCGGTGGCGAGGTCCACCACCACCATATCTTCCGGCTTCATGTTGTCGTAGCTCACGCCCGAAGGCTTGATTACTACAAGACCTTTCTCACGGTCTATTCCGGAAACGTTGCCCCATGTAAATATCACTAACCCGTGGGCTACGAGTTCAAGATTGGCTTTACAAACCTCTTCTTTAAGTTTTTCAAGCATAAATTATTCAGTTGTTTTGGATGTAACGGTATAGTCGCGCACCTCGTTTGGAGGATGACTTGTCGATCAGTCCGGTAAGCTCGATGTCGGGATTTACCGATATGCTTTTCCGGAAGTTTCTTTTGTCAAGCTCTTTCCCTGTCACGCTTTCCACAAGGCTCTGCAGCTGAGTGAGGGTGAAATATTCCGGCAGGAGATTGAAGGCTAACGACCCGGTAATTATTTTGCGCCGTATCACGTCGAGCGCACGTTCGATCATCACACTGTGATCAAACCCAAGAGGAGGGAGGCTATCTACGGGGGTCCATCTTGCGCCATGTTGCCTTATGGCTTCGGCATCGACTTCCCCGATATTCAGCAATGCGAAATATGCCACGGATACAACTCTGGCTCCGGGATCGCGATTTGGCTCGCCGAAGGCCCCGAGCTGACGTATGAAGACATTGTCGAGCCCCGTGAGGTTTCGCAACACTCTTTTAGCCGCAAGGTCAACGCTCTCATCTTCGTTGACAAAACCGCCTATGAGCGACCATTTTCCCATTTCCGGCTCGAAGTTCCGCCTTACCAGCAAAACGTTGAGCTTGTCGGCGATAACAGAGAATATTATGCAATCTACTGCTACGTGGAAGCGGCTAAGATGAGCGTAATGATTGGTTGCGGTTGTCATGGTCAGGAAAAATTACAGGGTTGCCGACTTTAAGATACTGATAGCCGGCAACCCTGTTATTTTACGATTACCAGAAATAGATGTAGAATGCTATGGTGATACCCATAATAACGATGGAGTGGAATATATCCCACGCATTCCAGCTCTGACGGGTGGCCAGACGCTGCTCGGGTGTGGAGGTGCCGAACACAAGACCCTGGATCTTCTTCTCGTCGGGAGCCGGAGTGAAGAGACTCACTATGAACACCACAGCGATGCAGAAGAGGAGCATGGCACCACAGAAATAGAGCCAGTTGGAATCGTAGAACATATACTGGAACCAGGTGGGATCATCGCCACCTACAGGCTGGTTGCTATACCAGATCTTGGCGCTGAGACGGGTGCAGCCAATGAGCAGACCTGCGATAAGACCCCACATACCACCCTGGGCTGTGGCGCGTTTCCACACGATGCCGACAAGGAAGGCTGCGGCGATGCCCGGTGCAAGCACCGACTGCACATCCTGCAGATAGAGGTAAAGCACATCGCCCACGGAACGCATCACGGGAATCCAGAGGATGCCGAGGATCACGATCACTACTGTGGCGGCCTGACCGATGTTCACAAGCTTCTTGGGAGGAGTGTTGGGCTTGAAGCGCTGGTAGAAGTCGATTGTGAAGAGGGCTGCGGATGAGTTGAAGAGAGATGCGAGCGATGACATGAGGGCTGCGAGAATACCGCAGACAATAAGACCTTTCACACCGGCGGGGAGAAGTTTGGCCACGAGGGTGGGGAAGGCAGCGTCGGAGTTGGGATTACCTTCCGGAGTGAGGGGAAGGAAGTCTCCGAGCTGCTGATGAAGCGCGAAAGCGATCATGCCGGGGATAAGGAAGAGGAACACGGGAAGAAGCTTGAGGTAGGCTCCGAAGATAGTGCCTCGGCGTGATTCCTTCTCATTCTTACCAGAAAGCACACGCTGTACGATGAACTGGTCGGTACACCAATACCAGAAACCGATCACGGCAGAGCCGATGAGTGCGCCGAGCCAGGGATACTGGGCATCGTCGTTACTACGGATTAGATTAACCATTGAGTCGCCTGCCTCGTTTACCTTAACGGCAGAGCAGATCTCCATCATTTTGTCCCATCCGCCGAGCTCCTTAAGACCGAGCACGAGGATGATTACCGAACCCAAGAGAAGAATAGGGGTCTGGAGCACAGATGTGTAGAGCACGGATTTCATACCGCCGATGAT
>CAMWZE010000489.1 GCA_947178685.1 uncultured Porphyromonadaceae bacterium | reverse complement strand
GTATAGAGGATGGGCGACGCGATAAGTGTCACAGAGCGAGAATGTGGTATACTGTGTCTCCCCTGCAGGGACTTTCGCCACAGAATAGTCGGGTGTCATCCATTCGCCGTTAACATCGGAGAATGTGTTGGTTTGGATCATCGTGTGATAGAGAGCTGTGTAGAAGGTCTTCATCTGTTCGGGATCTCCCTCCACCTCAATCTTGCCAAGCTGATCTTCCCAAGCCTTGTCGGCGGCAGCCACATATTGGTCGAAATTGTTGGATGCGGCCTCTTTTGCAAGATTCTCGCGGGCATTGGCAATGCTTACGCCGCTCAAACCCACCTTAGCCATCACTGGTTTGCCATCTTTGCCGAATGATAGCAGAGCACGGGGAGACCTACCGTTTATTACGTTCGACGCTCCATCGGTATATTCCCGGCCATCGTTGTCGAAGAGCTTCATGTCGGATATCGGCTCTGAGAACTCGACTACAAAGTAAACCTTACGGAGTTTTGCCCAACCGGTTATCACACGGTAGCCCTCCAATGTGTTGGGTCCGGTCTGGCGTATCTGTGCGTTGATGATACGGCGGTCCCAGCTCCCTTTCTGAGCTGAGTGGTCGAGGTCAAGCCATACTTTTCGCTCCTTACCCGCAGGATATGTGTAGCGGTGTATGCCGGCGCGTTTAGTGGCGGTGAGTTCGGAGTCGATCCCTTCGTCAGCGAGGCGCACTTTGTAGTATCCGGGGTGAGCCTCCTCATTGTCGTGGCTGAAGGATGATACCCGGAGGTCGCTTGTCGTGGGCATCAGGAGGATATCGATCAAGTCGCACGCACCCGTGCCGCTCAGACGCGTGTGGCTGAAGCCATATATACGGCTGTCGTTGTGGTCGTAGCCCGAGGCATTATACCAGTCGGGTGCCTCATGAGTGTCGGGACTGAGCTGCACCATCCCGAAAGGCACTGTAGCTCCGGGATAATTATTACCGGAGAGACCGCCTTCAATAGCGCCTGTTCCGATAAACGGGTCAACATATTTAGTGTATTTCTCAGCGTAAACTGAATTGCTTGCGGTTGCTCCGAGAGCAGCCGCAAGCAGTATTAATGATGAGATTCTTATCATATTCGTAGGATAATTATCAGTTGGCGTTGAGCTCGTAGATGCGGCTTGAAAGCTTGGTGCCGGTGAACATAGGCAGACCAACTGTCATCAGATATTCGCCGGAGTAAGTGCCCACTTCCGAAGAGGAGGCATCCTCCTTGTTTATCTCCTTCACATTATATTTCACACCGGGAATAAGGCCCTCGAGTTTCACGTTTGTGGTGTGTTCCTTATAACGCGGATGGATATCGAATGCGAACACCACTGCCTGCTTGCCGTTCTTGCCTACATACATTGTGGAGGTGTGATTGCCTGAATAGGGTGATACAAGGCCGTAGCGGTCACCCTCGAGAATCACCGGTTTGAGGCGGTTGTATTCCTTGATGGCGTTCTTCACATATTTCAGATCGCTCTCGGAAAGATCGTGAAGATTGAGGTCGAAGCCCAACTTACCCATCATGGCCACATCGGTGCGGAATTTGATAGGAGCTGTCTTGTTCCAAGTAGTGACGTGAGCGCTCTGAGCTTTCACGGGGAACACCTGTGAATATCCCCATTGGATGAATAGACGCTCGATTGGATCGGTGTTGTCGCTGGGCCAGAACTCGGTGAAGTATTTGAGACCCTCGTAGTCGGTGCGGCCGCCGCCACCGGAGCAAAGCATCATCGGGAGGTTGGGATACTTGGCTTTGATACGGTCAAGCACATTGTAAAGACCTCTTACATAGTCCACATAGAGGTGGGCCTGATCTTTCTCATAATTGGAATAGATGTTGGTGATGGGGGAGTTGCAGTCCCATTTGAAATAGGCGATATCGGGATATTTGGTCATGAGATTGTCAACTACACCAAACACATAGTCCTGCACCTTGGGATTGCTGAGATCGAGCACAAGCTGATTGCGGAAGTAATACTCATCGCGGTTGGGGAGAGTGATCACCCAGTCTTTGTGCTGCTCATAGAGCTCGCTCTTGGGGTTGACCATCTCAGGCTCGATCCAGAGACCGAATTTCACACCCTGCTTCTTGGCCTCCTCTGTGAGACGTCCGATACCGTTGGGGAGCTTGTTCTTGGTTTCATCCCAGTCACCGAGACCTTGTGTGTCGCTGTGGCGGGGGTACTTGTTGGCAAACCAGCCGTCGTCGAGCAGGAACATGTCTACGCCAAGCTCCTTAGCCTCTCCTATAAGCTTCACGAGCTTCTCCTCGTCGAAGTCGAAATAGGTGGCTTCCCAGTTGTTGAGAAGAGTCATGCGGGTGTCATTTCCCTGGTTGAGCTGATAGTTGCGTGCCCAGTCGTGGAGATTACGGCTCGCTTTGCCGGTGCCTTCGTCTGATAGAGTGAATATGAACTCAGGAGTACGGAAAGTCTCACCCTTGGCGATGGTATACTGTGAAGCGTAAGGGTTGATGCCGGAGATCACACGGAGCTGGTCATTATTGTCTACTTCAAATTCAAAAAGGAAGTTGCCGGTCCAGCCGAGAGTGCCCACAAGCACCTCACCCTGCTC
>CAMWZE010000488.1 GCA_947178685.1 uncultured Porphyromonadaceae bacterium | reverse complement strand
AGTGTGGAGGGCAGTTTTGAGGGAGACATGAAACGATGGCGGATTTTAAATTTCAGGAATCTGCCTGAAGTGGAAGATATAGGTAAGGTTGATGATGCTGATGATGGTTTCACACATGTGTTTACCTTTTACAAGTATAGATAAATAACGGGTTATGAATGATATTATCCTTATAGACGACAATTCAAAAGGGCAACGCCTTATATATGGAGCGCCATATGTGGATGAAGGTAAGTATGCCGACGTTCTTCAACATTACGAGAAAATGAACAAGAATTCAGATCTCTCTTTTCTTTGTGATGCGAGATGTGTGCTTATCCATGATTCATTGGAGGACTGGTTAGATGGAAAGTTTGATCAATATAGCCATATAGCCAAGGATTGTATTATTGAGTTTGTGGAAGATCATGATATTCCCTATGTATGTTTCAGTGATGGTCATCAGTCAACCGGGAAATATGATGAAGCTCAAAAGAATATACTTCAGCTCAAGAAATCTGATTTCTATCACAGACTGGAATATTTTCTTGAACGTTATATATCGGAAAGTGAGATTCAATTGAATATACTTGCCTATGGACCAAATTATCTTAAGGATCTGATGACTGTTTCGATAAGAGGTCTTTTGAAAAAATTGCAGACTAAGCATCCTGCTGACTATCTCTCTTCATCTGATGTCATGCCTTCCACAAGTGATGAGCCCCATTTTCTTGAGGAAATTGTTGTCAGGTCGCAACCGGCTATCGGTATCAGCTATGCGGATTTGTTGGATCTCATAGATGACGAGAATATTACAGTAAGAGACTTTCGAAGGCAATTGAATAACATACTAACATCTATAGTAAACAATGGGAAAAACACTTATTCTTGGAAATAACCCCGACGTATGGTGGGGTAAGGATATAAAGGAGGCTGAATACCATTCCGTACCTAATATCTCAGTTGTGAGAAATACCGATATCACTAATTATCTACTAACGCTTCCGGATGATGCAGAATGTGTTGTGATAGATGCTGACTCTCTGGATTCGTCTAATGTTGAGCTTCCTCTTGATCTTATACTCCATTTACGGCTTATGCTTCACGAATGTCGTAAAAGCTCTTTAAGCAGTATTGTGTTTGTGTCTGAACTGGAGATAGAGACCTATAAAGGTTATGGGGTTAAAAGTATAGTTCTGATGACTCAGAATATCACATATGTGGGAAGTGAAGATGTTCGGTTGGCGGTTGAGAACTCAAAACCTATGACACCGGGCGAATATGTAGCCGGTTTTCTCGAACTCATCAAAATTGAACCTCAGGAAAAAGTGGAAGGACGGCATTCCATAGCCAATGAATGGGGTGCTGAAGCTTTATACAATGTTGTATCAGGCGGTGAGAAAACAAATATTGTGCCTATAAGGGCCACATCATCTTTGTATTTCAAATATTCTAATGTGGCTGCTCTGGATGCAAATGATGTCGGTAGGATAATCAATGGAAAGGTGCCTCGCTATCTGACAAGCAAGCTGAATGTGACTGATTGTATAAGGTATCTTCTCATTGACGATGAAGCGGAAAAGGGATGGACTAAAGTGCTGGGAGCAATTCTCCCAAATGCTATACAAGATGTATGGGATCAGCCGGTGAATACATATGAGGAAATTTCGGAGGAGATCAGAAAAAAGATTACCTCCGGTGACTATGACCTGATATTCTTGGATCTGAGGATGACTGATGTGGCAGAAGATTCCGTTATGAAACCGGAGGAATTTTCAGGAATGAGTATCCTTAAGGCTATCAAGAGAATTAATGCAGGTATACAGGTCATCATGCTGACTGCAACCAATAAGGCATGGAACCTTAAAGCACTGATGGATGCCGGAGCTAATGGGTACTATATGAAGGAATCTCCGGAATATCATTTCCCTTTGAAATATTCGGAACAAAACGCTGTGGCATTAATAGCGGTTATAAAAGCTTGTATCCGTAATTCATATCTACAGGATATCGTAGATCAACAAAAGAAACTAATTCTACCTCCGGATTCAGAGTTGTCTGATCATATCTATACCCAGTTATCGATAGCAGTATCTCTCATTTTGAGTGCCCGTACAGAATCGGAATATGCATTTGCGTATATAAGTCTTGAACAAATTTTTGAGATTGCATCGTCATTTCTTATCAGACAAGTTCATAATAGGGACGGTGATATATATTATTTTACCGAAGATGCACATGAGCAGTGTAGATTATATCAGAATGGTAAGCCGGATGGTTATCTGCAATCTTACGGGAAGAATAGAGCAGTGGCACAATGGAAGAAAATAGCTGCAATCTATCATCAGCTTTATGGAGGAACAGTTAAGGATTTCGGGGAGAAGGTAAAGAAATTAATCAATTTGCGGAATGAATATATTCACCCTTCAAAAGGAATGAAACCATCCATTACACACGATGACTTTATTGACTTGTTTGAGACTATCTTAACATTCTTATCCGTATTCAAATGAATCAGATTCAGTTTACGCAGTCACAGCAAGATCTGCTCAAAAATATTACGGAAGGAGATATGGTAAGGATTATCGCCATACGCAAGAGTGATGGACGATGGTCGG
>CAMWZE010000487.1 GCA_947178685.1 uncultured Porphyromonadaceae bacterium | reverse complement strand
ATCATTCCCAATATGAGGGAAGGAAATCTTGACGGGGCAGTTGTTGCGGCAATGGAGGATGTGTCGAATGTGCTGAGCGATCCGGAGGCAGCTGAGGAGTTACGTAGTTCGGAGAAGGATGCGTGGTATACCACAGAAGGGGGTATATCGGGAGATGATATCCGCACATTTGTAAACTGGCTTGTGGGTATATTGTTCCTTTTCGCGTGCAGTATGTTTATATACGACTTATTCAACTCACGCGGGAAAGACCGATATCGAAAAGCGTTGATATGGCACAATCATCGCACGGCATATTGGATATTGGCCGCCGGCACGCTTGGTCTTGGACTTATTCCGGCCGGATTGGCAGAGTGGATGCGTTGGCGAGCACGCAACAAGCCTATGAAATGTCCTACATGCGGCGCAAAGATGCGCAAGCTTAATGAGGAGGAGGACAATGAACTTCTCAGTCCGTCGCAGGATTTCGAGGAGAAACTTAACACGGTAGATTACGACGTCTGGGTATGTCCCGACTGCGGCACAGTAGAGCGTTATCCCTTCCGGACGAAGCAGATGAAATATACGGAGTGTCCGAACTGTCACACAGTAGCGATGTGTGAGGTGCGCGACCATACTCTTGTGCCGGCGACGGTGCGCAGTCAGGGCACGGGGGAGAAGATCTATGAATGTCAGTTCTGTCATCATCAGAATCGACGTCGTTATGTAATACCGAAGAAACCGGATCCGGCGGCAGCAGCGGTAGCGGCGGGAGCGATCCTCGGCTCCGGACGAGGAGGCGGCGGCGGCTTCGGTGGAGGCGGTGGCTTCGGTGGCGGTTTTGGCGGCGGCCACACAGGTGGAGGAGGAGCCTCCGGTGGCTGGTAAAATTTAAGTAACATCCTTACTTAGAGCAAAATCTAAGTAAGGATGTCTACAAACTTTCATTGTGAAATTTGACATCTATAGGCAGAATCTTCTTCTTCCAGGATTCGATACAGCGGGACTTGGATGAGAACTCTGCCCCTATCAGGAAGATCTTGCGTCGGTCCATTTGGTATTTACGATAGTAATGTCTCTCCTCAATCTGATCAAGAGCCTCTTGTGGGGAATGGTCGTATTTAAGCTCTATGATATAGATGAAATTGTCGGTAACAATTTCGATATCTATCCGGCCCTCGGAGGTATGAGATTCTGCCTTAGTCTTAAGACCTATTATATGGGTGAGTAAGAAGAAGGCGTTGTGGAAGTTATTCTCGTTATTTATCCTGAGCGAGTAGTCGACATCGGCAAAATATGTCTGCAAGGCTTTCATCGCCAAATCCGGGTCACCAATATTGAAACCTCTGATTATGTTGTTGATTATTTGATTAGATTCATAAGATCTAACTTTGAGGTAATAAGGTATCAGCTCCTTGAACAAGCCTTCTTTTACTTCTTTGTTCGGAGGAGCTAAGTGATATAGGTCAGTAGCCCTGTCGTAGTGCTTTATTGTTATGTATCCGGTTTGGTATAGAAGGGCAGTGGGATTGATGTCGGTTACATCAAGTCCCTTCAGATCACTAAGATTGCAGTACTGGTTGAGCAGTGACTCAATATCAGCGTTTATACTTTTCAGGGCATCGGCTACTATGGTGGGTTTACCGGTTTCGTTCCAGTAGTTTTCGATGGTCTTATCGGAAAGCGCGTTTATAAGAGACCAAGGGTTATAAATATCACTACCGGTTCTTGTAAACCGATATCCATCATAGTTATCTTTTAGTAATCTGTAGGCTTCGTTAAACCCAATTCCTTCAGCATTTCCAAGCATCCGGATGCCTTCCTGAAGGTTATAGAGAAGCTCATGTTCCGTGATGCCACAGATATCAGCAAATTCGTTGGAGAATGTTATATCTTTGAGATTATTGAGGTCAGAAAAGACACTTAGCTTGCTGAAACGGCTGACACCTGTGAGGAATACAAGGCGTATATGTTCGGCGCAGCTTTTGAAGTTGGAGTATATCTCCGCAAGCATTTCTCTGAATTCTTCAAATTTCTTACTATCCCTTAAATTCCGTACTAAGGGCTTGTCGTATTCGTCAACGAGTATTATTACCTGTTGACCGGTCACGATATGAGCGGCTTCAATTATTCTGCTAAAGCGTTGAGCATAAGAAAACCCGACGTTTTCTATACCATATTTTTTCTCCCAAGAAGAGAACACTCTATCGAAAAGATCACCTTTCAAGGCTACTTCCGAGGTCTTGATGGAATTCAGGTCGAGTCTCAACACAGGGTATGGTTGCCAGTTCCAGTCGGTGGAGTCGATGTATAGATCTTTGAACAGCTCCCGTTTACCTTCAAAGAAATACTGAAGAGTGGAGAGGAAGAGGCTCTTGCCGAAGCGTCGTGGCCGGGCGAGGAAGTAGTATTTACCTCCGGATTTTATTATTTTATCGATATACTCCGTCTTGTCTATGTATACGCATCCTGCCTCGCGCAGCGACTTGAAATCCTGCTCGCCGATCGGGTATTTCAATTGAACCTCCATAAAGCTATATTTTATCTGCAAAAATAACAAAATTTCCTTTCATACTCAAAGAGGTATAGTTAAACTTTTTTAGGCTGGTACAGTTGAGA
>CAMWZE010000486.1 GCA_947178685.1 uncultured Porphyromonadaceae bacterium | reverse complement strand
CTTTACAGCTTTAATCGGAGCCGTGTTCGGAATATGAGGTCCACGACATAGATCTGTAAACGCTCCCTGGGTATATGTGGTAATCTTGCCATCTTCAAGCTCGCTGATAAGCTCACACTTGTAGGTCTCACCTCGGTCGCCAAAGAGCTTAAGAGCATCCGACTTAGAAATATCAGCCCTTACTATCTCCTCTTTCTTCGCCACAAGCTCCATCATCTTCTTCTCGATCTTCTCGAAATCTTCCGATGTAATCTTGTACTCACCCGGATCTATATCATAATAGAATCCGTTTTCAATTGCCGGCCCTATGCCGAATTTCACTCCGGGATAGAGTTCCTGCAGTGCTTCCGCAAGCAAATGGGCTGACGAATGCCAGAATGCATGTTTGCCCTCTGCATCATCCCATTTGAAGAGCTCAATCTTAGCATCCTCCATCACAGGACGGGATATATCCCATTCCATACCGTTAATTTTAGCCGCAAGCACATCCGATGCAAATCGGGGACTTATGCTTTCTGCTATCTGGAAAGGAGTAATGCCGCTCTCAAACTGCTTGACACTACCGTCGGGAAAGGTTATATTGATCATCTGTTGTAGATTCGTTTTCAATTGTTGGTTTGTCGGTGGCGAATCTTTTGATGCCCCACCATGATAAATCGCGCAAATTTACTAAAATTTTCGCACATACACACTATTCTGCCCCCATTTATTACCTACTTTCTTAATAATTTAAACATTTATCAACATGTTTTAATCCTAATTCAGGGTTTATCACCTGTTAATTGGAGATATTTTGTTAATTTTGCAACATCATGAAGCGAATTAAAAACATACACGGATTTAAATGGATTGCACCTCTTTTGATGTGCGCTTCCGTTATGCCTGATTCTGCTATCGCACAGACCAACGCCGACCAAGTGCTTAACATTGGCCGCAATGTCTTGTCGATGGACGATTACATGCTGGCTATCCAGTACTTCAACCAGGCCATCAAAGCAAAGCCATATCTCGCAGATCCTTATTTCTTCCGAGCAATCGCCAAGCTTAGTCTCGATGACTTCAAAGGCGCCGAGACCGATTGCTCTATGGCAATCGAACGAAATAAATTTAAAACAGAAGCTTACAAAGTCAGAGGTTTCGCACGGCAAAATCTGGGCCTTGACTCCCTCGCGGTCGCCGACTACAATATCGGCCTTTCCCATAATCCTGTCGACAAGTATTTTCTTTTTTATAAAGGCGTCGCTCAGACAGAAATGAAAAATTACGAAGGGGCCGACTCTACTTTCTCTGCTTTAATGCGCCAATACCCTACTTTTGAGGAGGGCTACTCGGCGCGTGGTCGTATGAATCTGATGAGGGGCGACACCATAGCGGCACTAAACGACATCGACAAAGCTATTTCTCTCACTCGAAGCCTTATAAACCCATTCCTACTCAGAGCTCAGATTGAATGGGCTCGAAAGGAATGGGATAAGGCCGGGGAAGACCTGAACGCGGCAATCCACTTGCAGCCTGAAGCGCCTGACCTATATGTCAACCGTGCTTTCATACGTTACAACTCCGATGACTTCTTCGGAGCCATGAGCGACTATAATTACACCCTTGAGCTGGATCCTAAAAACACCTCTGCTTTATTCAATCGAGCGTTGTTGCGCTACGAAGTAAAAGATGTGGCACGAGCCGTTGATGACCTGTCTAATGTGCTTGAACTTGAACCTGACAATTTTCACGCCCACTACAACCGTGGATTGATGAACCTCGAACTTGGCAACAATAAGGAAGCTTTGGAAGATTTCGAGATTATCGCTCGTAAATATCCACGTTTCTATCCCGTATATTATGCCATTGCGGAAACCAAAAGGAATATGGGCGATATGAGATCTGCCATGCAGTTTGCTCATAAGGCTGACACTATGGTGGAGAATTATGTGAAAAACCCGGATAAAAATCCGCTCGACCGCCCCACTATCGCCGCGGCCGAAACCAAGGACGCTCGCGAAAGCCAAAATGGCGACGAATCTGAAATCGAGGTAATGAATCGATTTAACCGGCTTGTCACTGTTTCGGAAGCAGTCGAAACCCAGCTCTCTTACAATGAGAAGATAAAAGGACGTGTCCAAGACCGCAACGTGCAGGTCGACACCGAACCCCTTTATCTCGTTACTCTCATACCCGCACCTGCCACGCTTAAATCGGTATCCAATTATTTCCGTGAGCTCGACGATCTCAACGATCAGCGCTACATATCGCGACGGTTCTATCTCTCCCCGGCAGAATCTCGATCGCTTGACGAACAAGACGCCGCTCAACTTTTCGCATTTGCCGACGACCTCTCTTCGCTCGTCAAATCCGGAAAGGCTCGTCCTGTTGATCGGCTTGCTTTGGGAGTGACTCTAACCCTACTGAAAAATTATCCCGAAGCTCTCGAAAACCTTGATTATGTCATTGCTAATGATGACAAATTCACCGTTGCATATATGGCTCGTGCCTTTGCCCGCTTCATGAATCTTAATGCAGAACAAAAGCTTCATACTCAAGACGCCATTGAACGTCGTGCCTCCCTTGCCGCTCTCCAGGAAGTAATATCTGATTATGACATGGCTC
>CAMWZE010000485.1 GCA_947178685.1 uncultured Porphyromonadaceae bacterium | reverse complement strand
ATCCTCGTCAGGAGTGTAAAGAGTTCACGTTTTTCCTGAACTGAGAGTTTATCGGTATGCTGTCTTTCCATAATGTATGCAAAAATAGAAAAAAGGGAATCATCGGCAAAATAAAACAGCAAAAAAGAGTAAAAAATCTTTTTTGCTGTCACTATTGAGAAGTAATTATAAACTAATTTTGTAAATGGTGGCGTATGAAAGAGAAGATAGTGTCGTATGCCGCGTCGCGGTGAGCCTTCTCGCTAAGGATGAGGTCGTGCAGGCCGCTGTCTATGGCACAAACCTTGCTACCCATAATATTGGGGACTGATATTTTCTCCCTCTTTTTTCCGGATTTTTTCAATTGTGCTTTCTGCTGGTCTTCTATTATCTGCTCTCCTCGCTTCTGAAGCATGAAAGGGTCGAGCACTGCATCACCAGTCTGAAACACCGGAGTATAGTTGCAACCGTCGATCTTACGGCTGCTATGCATCACCAGTATGGGAACGGCAATGTTCTTGGCATTCTTTATTGTTTTGCTCTGGGCACGGTTGATGGCTCCCACCCACGACATTGTCACCG
Organism: uncultured Porphyromonadaceae bacterium; assembly: GCA_947178685.1. The sequence goes on along the minus strand of CAMWZE010000485.1, from coordinate 2,052 downwards.
GAGGTGAATAAACCATCTTCCAGTCAGTGTTATAGGTCCATTCTCCATAATATTCTTTAAGAAGGCTATATGCATAGCCGTCGCAATGGCCCTGCTTTATTTTTCCGTTAGGGAACATCTTGCCGACTACGCCGATGGTAGGGGCAGCGATATTACGCATGAAGGAATTGAAATTCCATTCGAGAAACGGGCTGTCGGTGACAATTCGATTTACACCCACATCCTCACCCTTCATAGCCCCCATGAAAGCCACAGTGAGTCCACCTGTGGAGTGTCCTCCGAGAGTTATGTCGACATTTCCATCACGGCGAATTTGGGATAATGCAGAGTCTATATCGGCAAAATATTCTTCTTGCTTACGAATATTGAAAGGATATTGCCAGGGCTCGTAACTCCGGCCGTAACGGCGTAGATCAACGGCATAGAAATTGAAGCCGGAGTCAACGAAACGCTCTCCCATCTCGGCTTGGAAAAAGTAGTCGTTAAAACCGTGGACATAAAGGAATGCCTTTCGGGAGCCCCCTTTTCGTAGCTTACGCACTATGGTAGAACGGCAGGGTCCGTCGAAAGCTTCACCCTGATTGACATAACGGGCCTCGTAACCCGGCAAGATGTCGGGGTGCCAGGTCGTGTCGGTTGTGGGGGTCTTGGGACCCGTATATTTCTTATTGACGTCCCAGGCAGAAGCCATGACGCCCGATAGCAGAAGCGCTGAAAGCAGTAGTGGTAGTTTTCTCATAGTCATAGGAGTGGAAATGTGGGAGAGGAGAGGAGTGGAATTTATGAGAGGAGTAGAGTATAATATAATGAGAGAACGTATGAGACGGGATAATGGTTTATCAAAAAGAAAGGTATGTCATAATATGCGATTATGACATACCTTTCTTCTAACTTATTTATCAACGGCGTCCGCCCGGAGGAGGGCCGCCGGGGCCACCGCCATGCCCACCGGGAGGAGGACCCATGGGACGACCACCCCCGGGTTCCCACATATCCGACTCTCCGTCGGGACCTTTACCTTTCTTTTTCAAAGTATTGAATGTGTAGGTCACACCAAACATCACATAGCGGGTAAGGTCGTTGAATTCAGAGTCGACGATCGTGTTGGCTCCGTTTGACCGACTGATATTCTTCTTTTGTCCGAGAATGTCATATGCTCTGGCTGAGAATGTAAGAGATTTGTCGGAGAGAACAGAATAAGAGATCTGAGCGTTCCATAACCACTGCTTCGAGTTGAAGCCCTGAGAATAACCGGAGGAATTGGCGAAGTTGAGGTCGGTATTCACAGTCAGTCCGAACGGGAGGTAAAGGGATGCGTCAGAATTGAATCCGTAAGAATGAGTGTCACGGTCTTTCTGTCCGGGAAGAGTATTTGAAGTCTGTCCGAAGCTATAGGTAGGATTTACCGTCATCTGGAAGACATCACAAGAGAAGGTAAGGCCGGCGGTAGGAGCGAGCGACAAACTGTTGGTTCTGTTATAATCGCCATTGATATAGCCCGGAGAAGTGGCATAGCGACCAAACATACGGACGTTGAAGCGCCATTTACGGTTGGTGAAAGGACGGTTGATCATAAACACCGCCATCAGGTTCAGGTTGCCGTTCACATTGCTATATGTAGTTGTTCTTCCACCGGTTTCCCTATCGGTGACAGTTCGTGACACTATGGTGTTAAGGGCGTAAGAGGCATTGAGCATTGTGAATATGGCCTGCTGCGACTCCTGCTTATAGTTGTTGAAGTGAAGCTGCATGCTTTGGGTGAAAGTAGGCTTCAGATCCGGATTACCGATTATGACATTCAGAGGGTCAGATACGTCTGCCACCGGCTGTAATTGAGACACAGAAGGTTGGGATGTGCGAGCGCGATAATTGGCACGAAGAGAAGACTGCTTGTCGAAACGATAGCGGAAGCGAGCGTAAGGAGAGAAGTTCCACACCCATCGCTGAGGCACGTTTCGCTCACTCATAATAAGGTCTTCGCTTTCGAGACTCGAGGGAGAAAAGAGGATACCCGCATCAAGGTTATACTTTTTAGCAACTTTCTTGTAACCC
>CAMWZE010000484.1 GCA_947178685.1 uncultured Porphyromonadaceae bacterium | reverse complement strand
GTATAGATATCGACTGGGAATATCCCGGCAGTTCCGCCGCAGGGATAAGCAGCAGCAAGTCAGATATAGCCAACTACAATCTGCTGATGAAGGATTTGCGCGAGGCGTTGGGACCGAAGGCTTTGCTTACGTTGGCTTCACCGGCCACGGTTGGTTTCTACGAGTTTAAACCGATGATGCCGTATGTGGATTTCATCAATGTGATGGCCTACGATCTTAACCGTCCTCCTTATCATCATTCGTCGCTCTTCCGAAGTCCGCTCAGCGGAGACATGACCGCCGATGAGGGGATCAGAGCCCATATATCAGGGGGAGTACCGGCAGAGAAATTGGTGCTGGGCGTGCCATTCTACGGCCATGGAGAGAAAAAGCTGTATCCTGATTTCGTGGATTACAATAAATTGACATTGAAGGATGGTTTGACAGAGAGATATGATGAGAAGGCATGTGTGCCATATTATGAGGATGCCGATGGTAAACTGGTGATGACTTTTGACAACCCTAAATCATTGAAGCGAAAGGCGGAATATGTAAAGCAGAATGGTCTTGGCGGAATGATGTTCTGGGATGCCGGAGGCGACACCGAGAGCCATGAGCTGATGAAGACTCTCAAGAAGAATCTGAAGTAATAAGGAAATTGAATTAATAAGAAAAGAGAAGTAATAAGGAAACTGCACTCCGAAAGTTTAAAGAGATGACTTTCGGGGTGCAGTTCATATTACGACTTAACCTCTTTCGGGATAGTGAAATTGTTTAATACAGGATATTAGAACGCTACTTTAGTAGCTTTTTTGCCCTGACGACGGATGAAGATACCATTCTCGGGGTTAGCTACACGGATGCCCTGCAGATTGAAGTATTCCACGGGCGCATCGTTATCGGCAGCAACATCAGATACGCCGGATTCCGGATTGCCGAGATAGCTTAATGCGAAGCTTTTGAATGCAAAACGATTCTGAAGGCCGGCCTTGGAAGTTTTCTCCATGCGGATGGTGAGCTTGCCATCTTCCTTCACTTCAAAAGAAGCAGTCTCGATGTTGTGGGCCATCACATCTTCAGCTGAATTATACCAGAGATCGGTTCCTTCCCAATTGGTAGCTGCAGCTTCAGTGTCGTTGAATTTTATTACGAGAGGAGTCTCTCCATCATTACCTTGGTTTACCACACGATAGTTTACGGTGTATGATCCGGCGGGAAGGCCATCTACCTCCTGGCTAACTACATCGACGCAGTCAGCGGGAGCATCATCGTTGATACACCATGCGTATGTGGTCTTGTTAAACCATTCACCGTGACCAAACCAACCGCCATCGGGACAAACAATTTCAGATGGCTCACCATTTTTCACATAGGGCCAAGCAGAGATATTGTAGCTGTTGCCCGGACCGGCATTTACCTGAATTTCTCCGGCTTTGAGATAGAAGGAAGCTTCCACCGGATTTTCGGAAGTAGCGGTAGCCAGGGCTGCCTCCATTTCGGCACGGCTCAATATCTGCCAAGCTGATTTATTGTCTTCTTTGGGAGCATCGGCCTGATTTACAGTGTAGAGGATAGTCTCACACATGTTGAGAGACATAAGCCACTCGTCGGAGAGATAATCCTTTTCTTCGTTGATGCTCATATAGGCGTTGCCTACTTTGATGTTGTAGTATTCGCCGTTGGGCTCGAGATAAACGGTAATGTTGTCACCGCCATCCATGTAGTATTCACCATTGTCGGGCTTGATGTATCCGTAAGGGGATTTGAGAGAGTAGCCGTTGCCTTCTACAGAGAGTTCGAAGGGACAAGGATAGGCTTTTGTGACGGCGAGGGTACCCCAAGAGAAGCCTTCGTTAAGGTACATACCTGTGTTGACATTCTTGATGTAGTATTCACCGGGAGTGAGCTGAGCCATGGCTCCGGATGCCATTGCAAGTGCGGCACCGAGTAGTAAAAATTTTTTCATTGAAAAATATTAAGGTTAAAGTATTAGAATGAAAGAGGTTTACATCGGTTTTTCTGCGACGAAATTACAAAAAAATTTGATTCCATCCAAATGAATTTCCTAAAAATTTTATGGCTTATTGTAATTTTTTATAGCATTCTTCATACGGCGTCCTCTTTGCCTGTACAAAGCATCTTTCAGATTGCTTTTTCATATATCAATTCCCTGTTCCAAAACGCGACGTGTCAATCTCTGTATCTTTAGGTTGGAAGCCGTTGAATCGCCAGATGAATGTCAGCTTGAGATTCCTGCTAATGTCGCGCACTTTCATCCGATAGTCCTGACCGGCATGCTTTATAGTCATTGTAGGCGACCATTTGTTGAATATGTCGTCGGCTTTTAAATCAAGTTCACAGCATCTTTTCTTACCGAACTGCCATTTGACACCTGCATCAATCCTCCATACTTCTGACATATCGGCTATGCCTTGCAATGATGGCGAAAGGTAGCTGAAATCTACAGAAACGGAAACAGGACTGTTCTGACAGAATTTGAAGGTATTGTTAAATGAACCATAGAAAATCCATTTGCTGTTGTCAAAGCTGATATCATGGAAATGATCAGCCTTGGCCCGTCTATTCATCACGTTTGCTGTGGCTGTAGCATTCCAGAGGTAGCTTACTCCGAAGGGAATGTAG
>CAMWZE010000483.1 GCA_947178685.1 uncultured Porphyromonadaceae bacterium | reverse complement strand
GACTTCCCCTTTGAATGCCTTGGTCGAATCAAGAAGAGTGGTCAGCGTAGTCATCAGAAGAGCTTCCGAGTGCGCGCAGAATCCATCGCTTACCGTTATCGCACGGCAGTCACCGAGAAGATCCTCTTTCAGACCCTCAACTCCTGAGCTGCAAATCACATTGAGTGCATCGGCAAAAGAGACGTCTCTTGCTTCGACCCTTGCAGCACTGTCAATGGAATACCTTTGGCATATATTACGCCAACACTCCATTTCTCTGGTATCAACTATCCGGTCAGCCTTGATAAGGTCGGCGAAAATTCTTGCTACAGCTACTTTATGACCTTTCAACATACTCGCTTACTTGAGATTGGATATTACATTGTAACAAAACCAGCTGTTCAGATTCTCAAAGAACATCGGCTTATCGTTCGCCCCGTCTTTCTGTACTCCCAGACCATTTGAATAAGGATCTAACGACAATATCTTCGAAAACGGTATCTTCATTGTCTTTTCAGGACAATGGAAATATAAATTCTTATCTGTAAGACAAACACTTCCCGTACCGATACGCTGCATATAGGTTGTCTCCACGGGGCGGCCGCGAAAACCTCCGGTGCGATAATAGACCCCTTTGCATATACGCACACTCACACCCCGTGTACGTCCAACCGTTTCCCTGCGCACCTTCTGCATCTGCAATGTAACGTCGCGAAACAGCCAAAGCATATGTTCGTTCTTACTGAGCATAAACGGGAAATTGCCGGAGATTGTAATTCTTGGCGATGGCACCTGTCCATTGAGCAACTCCTGAAGCACTCTTGACTGAACTACCTTCTCCAACGACTTATTGGCATTGAGAACCGGCTGAGGAAGCCCGGTAAACTGCACAAAACGTGCTACCGACCGCTCCTCATCCCCGTCTATTATTCCATCATCAAGGTATTGCTCTATTGCGGCATCAAACGACTCACAATATACACTGCGGCATACATCGTCCGACACAAATGCATCCCGACAAATTCTCTGTATCTCTGCCTGGTGAAGATAGAAATCCTCCTTATGCTGAAAACAGGTGGCCAATATACCCTTAATGCGGGCAACCCCATTAAGATGAAGTTGCTCGCATTCGGCATGTTTACTGTGGAATAATCCGGCATCTTGTCCGCAATATTTACATTTTCCCATCTCTTACATTATAAAGTCGGAGTTGTCTAACATCATTAACCTAAACCGCGGGTTATATCCATGTTTAACGGCCCACTGTTGTCGAGTGTGCCCTGCATGCCACACCACGGACATTCGTTGAAATGGCTATCTCCAACACAGAAGATCTTTCCACACCCACACACAACAGCTCCGAGCTGATTGCCGCAACAGGGACAAGCAGGGACTCCTACGAGTTCCATCGTGTTGATTTTCGTCTGTTTTCCGGCAGAGAGGCTTGCGTACGTCTCTTTGTCTATCGGATAGGCTCCCACGAGTTTGAAGTCTGTCGCATTGAACATCTCCCGTCTACCCGAAGATTGATAACGTCGGGCGTATTTGATAAGATAATCCTGCTTTGTAGTCTGGCAACGACCGTGAAGAACAGCGAAATTTTCGTCAGGAGTGTCCTGATGTTCATCCGGTTTAACTTTTTCGAGGTTAATGCCGGTGGTGGGTGCAAGTTTTATCTCATCGGTGTTCCCCTCCCCTACCGACATACTGGTTGTCTTGATAGAGGCTGTAACCCACTTGAAAAACTTGCTGAATGATTCAGAGTCGGTTTCTTTCAGTAGTAGGATGTCATTGGTAATCTGGGCAAGTGTAAGTACGTTGACATTGTCACCGATAGATACGGCCACAAGATTGCAGTGATCGCGGTATTTCTTATTCCAGCGACGGAAAGCGCGGGCATAATCATCAGTAGGATTACCGTCGGTGAAAAGGAAGATTATCGGCTTCCAATCCCCTTTCCGCTCCAGTGTGGTCTTCTGGATATTCTTATCCAAATCATCCATCAGACATTCAAGCCCTTTACCGAGTGATGTCCCGCCACCGATAGGGAAAGTCGGAGGATAGAACTTGTAGAGCTCTGTAAGAGGCGAGAGCACTTTTGCCTTGCCTGCAAAAGCGATGATTGAAACGAACACTGTCTCAAGAGCGTAAGGGTCGACACGAAGATTTTGAATAATCGTACGCATACCCTCCTGCACCTGTTCGATTGGCACACCAACCATCGACTCAGATATATCTACGAGGAAATAAATGGGTAATCTACGCATATGTGATGTTATTTTAGTTTTTCGGGAGATACTTATTATCAGCTGATAACTGTTGCCTGGGAGCTTTAATTACATCGGTATATATCTCGAAGATAGCATTCAGATTGTAGACAAATATATAGTTCCGTCTTTTGGTTCATAAAAGCATCCGAAGTACTGATAGGTGGCTCCACCAAACAATTACATAAATCTGGATGCGTATTTTCTACAGATAGGCTCAAGTCCATCTGCATAGGAGGTGCCAACCGCTTCAAACTTCCATGCTCCATTCCGGCGATACAGTCGTCCAAATTCTACACCTTTTTCTGTCGAGAAATCTTCATCAAGATCGTAACGACATATCTCCTCCCCTGAAACTGCATTCCTTATTAATATATAGG
>CAMWZE010000482.1 GCA_947178685.1 uncultured Porphyromonadaceae bacterium | reverse complement strand
GTCTATTAAACTTTTTATTCAGTCTGTTAAACATTTTTATATAGTATATTAATAGGATTATTGAAATAAAATTGTTAAATTTGCATTAACGGCACTTATCCTTTCTCCGGAACGGATGTTGAAGTCATAAATGACTTCATAGACACCGGTTGATATAGTTTCCGTTTGACTTATGCTTAATAAAGGAAAGAATATGAAATTCAAGACAAATGCCAAATGCGCCGGATGTTCTTCGGCTATATTGGGAGCTGTACGCAGCAAATTCCCAAATCAGGAATGGAGCCTTGACCTGAATTCGGCCGATAAAGTGCTCGAGATGCACGGTGTGGACGATGACCCACAGACCGCCTCAGAGGTTGTGAAGACCATTGAGGAGACCGGATTCAAGGGTGCCTGGCTCACACAGGGGGAGAACAATCTCTGAACACTGTTGCCCCTCTACGCAACTCACAAATAATATTAAGGAGAGATAATGATCGAGATCCACAACGTGACAAAATCCTACGGGCCACTGACTGTGCTCCATAATGTGTCGCTCTCTATTCCTGAGGGAGAGATAATGGCAATAGTGGGGCCATCGGGCGCGGGGAAGACTACCTTGCTTCAGATAGCCGGGAGTCTCGACCGTCCTGACTCCGGAAAGGTTATTTTCAATGGAACGGATATTTTCACCCTCAAAGACCGTCAACTTTCCGAGTTCCGCAATCGCAACATAGGTTTTGTATTCCAGTTCCATCAGCTGCTTCCCGAATTTTCGGCCCTTGAGAATGTGGCTCTTCCGGCCATAATAGCCGGGCGGTCGCACAAAGAGGCCGATGAGGAAGCCCGCCATCTGCTTGAGGAGCTCGGTATGGGGCACAGACTCTCGCATAAGCCGGCGGAACTCTCGGGGGGTGAAAAGCAGCGTACTGCCATAGCGCGGGCGCTGATAAATCATCCGGAAGTGGTCTTTGCCGATGAACCGACAGGAAGCCTCGATTCACATAACCGGGAGGAGATTCAAGAGATCATCCTTCGGCTTCGTCGTGAGAAGAGACAGACCTTCGTAGTGGTCACCCACGACCGTGACATGGCTTCCATAGCCGACAGAGTTGTGGAGATGGCCGACGGTAAAATCGTCGCACGTTTGGATAATTAAACTCTTTTAGTTATCTTCGCATCCGCAAAATATAATTTTTAAAACCATATAATAAATATAACAATGGCAGCACAAGAAAACCAGAACAAGAATCAGCTTCAGATTCAGCTCCGTCCCGAAATGGCCGACGGAAAGTACAGCAACCTCGCAATGATCGGCCACGGCCCCAACGAGTTCCTCATCGACTTCATCTTCGCAGCTCCCGGCATGCCCCAGGCTCCGGTAGTGAGCCGTGTGATCATGAGCCCCGAGAACGCAAAGCAGCTCATGTTTGCCCTCACCGACAACGTGAAGAAATACGAGGCTCAGTTTGGCGAGATCCAGCCCCGTGGCGGAAAGAACCCCGGCATCGGCAACAACTGATTATAGATATCCCCGGATAAACAATCAACCACTCTACCCGTAAATAGAATGGACAACAACCTTACCCTTTACAATTCGCTCACACGCGTAAAGCAGCCTTTCAAGCCTATTCATGAAGGACATGTGGGCATGTATGTGTGCGGGCCTACTGTATATGGCGACGCACATCTGGGACACGCACGTCCCGCCATCACATTCGATATCCTCTTTCGTTACTTGCGTCACTTAGGGTATAAGGTGCGTTACGTGCGCAACATCACCGATGTGGGCCATCTCGAACATGATGCCGACTCCGGTGAAGACAAGATTGCCAAGAAGGCGCGTCTCGAACAGCTTGAGCCGATGGAGGTGGTGCAGTTATACCTTAACCGCTACCATCATGACATGGAGGCGCTGAATGTGCTTCCCCCGAGCATCGAGCCGCATGCATCGGGCCACATTATCGAGCAGATCGAATATGTGAAGAAAATCCTTGATGCCGGATATGCTTATGAGAGCTGTGGGTCGGTATACTTCGATGTTGAGAAATACAACAAAGACCATAATTACGGTAAACTTTCAGGTCGTAATATTGAGGATATGCAGGCCAAGACCCGCGAACTCGACGGCCAGGATGAGAAACGTAATCCTCTTGACTTCGCTCTTTGGAAGAAAGCTTCGCCCGAGCATATCATGCATTGGCCATCACCCTGGAGCGAGGGTTTCCCCGGTTGGCATCTCGAATGCTCCACAATGGGTGAGAAATACCTCGGAGAGTGTTTCGATATCCACGGCGGAGGTCTCGATCTCCTCTTCCCACATCATGAGTGTGAGATAGCTCAGAGTGTGGCGGCTCAAGGCCATGAGGCGGTGAAGTATTGGGTACACAACAATATGATCACCATCGAGGGTAAGAAGATGGGTAAAAGTTATAACAACTTCATCACTCTCGAGCAGTTCTTCGAAGGAAACCATCCACTGTTGGAGAAGGCATATTCCCCTATGGTGATCCGGTTCTTCATTCTTCAGGCTCAGTATCGCTCTACGGTCGACTTCTCGAATGCGGCTCTTCAGGCAGCCGAGAAGGCTCTTCAGAAGATTACTGATGGATATCGCCGTCTTCAGGCTTTACTTCCTGCTGAGAAAT
>CAMWZE010000481.1 GCA_947178685.1 uncultured Porphyromonadaceae bacterium | reverse complement strand
TTGGCAAAAACTTTTTATGAGTTAAGTAGCTGCGGATAATTAATGTCATAATGGATGCGAAATTTTACGGATGAGATCTGTATCTGATTTGAAGGAGTAATGTACTGACATTATGACTGAAAAGCCGATGCGGAGATCACCGTAGAATGTAGCAGACCCTATGGTAGGATTTTCTATGTTGGAGAGGGTGAAGATTAGGGATAGGAGGTGTTAAATCCGGATGTAGCGTAGGAAGGCGTAACGGCGACGGCTGGGAAGGTAAGAGAGATCGCCGCCATGGGCATACGCCTCTCGCTCGAAAGATATATTCTCATAGGCCTTCTGCTGATTGCGATATTGCAGGAGGCGGAACAGCCATTCCAATATGTAGAGGATATAGAAAGGAATGTATAGGAGTTCCCGCTGTTGGGCATCATGTATGCGTTCGTGATTAATTACATATTGGTTTATCCAACTGTCATCACGAGTGAAATAGATGCCGAAGAGGTTAAGGCAATATTTCTTCGGCATCAATCGGGTCTTTACTATGATTGGTTTTTTCATTCTCATTCAGGTTTGGGTGCGGCTTTGGAGATTGTCACGAGATATACACCGGAGAAGATGAGGAGAACTGCGAAGACTTTGGGGAGAGTGAAAGAGTCGAGTCCGAGGCATACGCCTACTATGGTAGCCACGATCGGCTGCACGTAGTTATACATGCCTACTATTGTCGGGCGTAGATTTTTCTGCCCGATCATGATGCAGATGTAGGCGATATAGGTGGCAAAGACAGTTACATATCCTACTCCGAGCCATTCGTTGAGAGTGATGGCACTCCAGTCTGTATCCAAGAGGAGGGGTGAGGTGGCGGGGAGAGATACTATAGCCGCAGAAAGGAACATCCATTTCATCAGGGTGACGAGAGAGTATTTCCTGATGAAATTGCGGTAGATGGTGAGGTAGGTGGCATAGCTGAGCTGAGCCATAAGCACAATGAAATCACCTAAAGCCGGAGAGGAGCCACCCGCTACAGTGGCACCGTTCCCGAAAATAAGTATGAGTGCCCCGGAGGCACCGAGAAGTATGCCCCCTGTTTTCTTCATGGTGATTGGCTCGTGGAGGAAAAGCCACGCCAGGAGCATTACCCACATAGGCATTGTGGTGGTCACGAGAGACGCTTCGCCGGGAGAGGTGAGACTCACGCCTATTATGAAGCATCCCTGATTTAGCAATACCCCAAGCATTCCGGCTCCGAACAGACGGAGCACATCAGGCCATGGCACATGTTCGCGAGGAAGGAAAATAGATGTGAGCCAAAAGAGTAGTGCGGCCCCGGCCACCCGGAAATCCACCATGATAAGAGGAGCTATCACACCGGAGGCGAGCACAAGTTTTACGATAGGCGACATCAGTCCCCAGCAGATATTGGCGCCGAGCATCGCGATGTGGCCTTTAGGATGAAAATCGTTCATTTCAATATTTATTATCGGAGTGCAAAATTAGTAAAAAAGAATTGAAGTTTTTGGAGTTTGACTTTTTCATATCTCGGAAATTCTTCTTATCTTTACAATTCATATCTTGTATTCCTATTTCATTCCTTATTATGGATGAGTTGACAAATAAAGATCATCAGACTGACAACGGACACCAACCGTTTTTCTCCATCATCATTCCTGTATATAATGCAGCCGGTTATCTTGGTGAATGTCTGGATTGCATACTTGGACAAGACTTTAATGACTGGGAGACAATTATTGTAGATGATGGGTCAACCGACGAGTCGATGTCGATTGCTGAGGATTTCAATAAAAAAGATCCACGTATCAGGATATACGGATCAGTGCGTAATTCCGGGGGTGCGCATATCCCGCGACTGCGGGCTGCCAACTTGGCGAAAGGCAGGTATATTGTCACTATTGATGCCGACGACAAGGTGGACGCGGATTTCCTTCAGATTCTGAAAGACCGGATAGGCGAAACCGATGCGGATATTGTGATTCCGGAAATGTGGAGACTGACAGACTCGGGAGCATCAAAAATTCTACCGCTTGATTCATTTGACTCTTCAATAATATGGGCCGGAAGAGATCTGGTGGACTATACTCTTTGCAATTGGATTATACCGATGGCAGGATTCGCCATAAGACCTCAGATATATCTTGCGGCAGACTCAAATATATCCAGTGAGGATAAGAAGTCAATTTTCGCTGACGAACTTATGTCGCGTTGGATATTATTTTTGTGTGACAGTGTGGCGATGTGCAAGGCAAGATATTACTATAGGGTAAATGAAGAGAGCGTGACACATGTAAATTTGCCTCGACTCATAGCCGGCAGAATGCATACATGCGACGGATTGATAGCGATGGCGATAAAAGCCTACGGAGAAGAGACACCAACTTACTATCGCGCACTTGAGAACAAGATGTATTCGGCCGTCGGTCTTTTACGCACGATAAACAGATCAAAGCTTAATGGAGCTCAACGTAGAGATATGGTAGCAAACATATCCTCATCGATGAAGAATTTTGATTTTTCCCGACTGAAAGGAAAGACGAGTCCCCGATATCTCGCACTGATGAGGCTACCGGCTCCATTGGCAAGAATCGCGCTAAAAATTATCGACCCGTTAATCGGTAAGAAATAGTT
>CAMWZE010000480.1 GCA_947178685.1 uncultured Porphyromonadaceae bacterium | reverse complement strand
TCAAGACATATTTTATGTTCATAAGTTTAACTCGTTTCAATTTCTCATCAAATACAACTGAAAATCCAATCCTCAATTATTTTCCAAAATTCGTGATATAGTGCTTTTCTCCATCATTATCTCTTTGATGGAGAAAAGCACTATATCCGGTTCATATTAATTCAATCATTAATCTCATTTATTCATTACCGGTCGGATAGCATAACCCATTACAGGTTCGGCTGAACCGATGAACATGCATGAAGTGGCAGTGAATTTAGAATTGGATGTATTCTTACCATTCTGAATTTCCTTTGCCTCAAACTTGAAAGCATAGTTCTTTTCACTAACCCAATATCCACCGAAGGCAGGCCCTGCGTTATTCACATCTCCGGGGCCAATCAACATCCAATAATAATTGTTTGATGGACCATACCCACCCGGGAATCCGGTGTAATCAAGGAATCCACGGTTATGAGGACGAACAATATACTCATCAAATGCCATATACATTCCATCTGAAAGAGTAATCAGTGGTATGATAGAGCCTGTGAATGGGAAGGTTCTAACCACTTTTTTATCCTTATTCTCGTCCCAGAACTTAGTTGTGATATCCTTCTTGGTGTAAGTGTCGTCTACGACCACCGCCTCAATAGTTATAGCGGAGGAATCATAAATCCAGCGAATTGCATAATAAACTCCGTCTGAAGTCTTACGTACCTCTGCATAATTAGAAAGTATAGAAGACAAAGTAGCATTCTCATCCAAACCCTGGCCTTCCGGAGCAATATTCTTGAATTCCTCAAGTGTAGGCATACGCCAACCGGCAGGGCACGGATTTACAGTTGTATAGCCGCACTTTTCTGCTCTTTGGACCCAAGTAGAACCACCGTCACCGAAAGATGACAACCAGTAGTCGGGCTTCTCATTCTTTTGCTCCATACCGATAACCATGTTGCCATATCCCACAAATCTTGAACCGGGAGTACCATCCATAAAGTATTTGTCAGGATTATTCTTTATGTCATCAACACTTGTGTAAAAATTAGGCGAATCATACCAAAGCATATACTGCGGATGCTGAGGTGTATATCGCATGGCTGTGCCTGACGTCATAAAATAATTGTTGGGATTGGGATTGTAGACGTAATAGTCCAATGTCCTATCATATTCAGCCTCGACATCATCAAAACTTCCGAGAGCATCAATGAAGTTGGTGAAGTCCTCATCCGGAGATACGATCTCCTCCTTATAAATACCATTGGTGTCCATGTATCCATAGTTTCGACCCCACTGGTAGAGAGCACCATTCTCAGTCTCGGAATCGGCAAACCCGTTCACAAGACTACCTCTCTCACCAACCCTTACAAGGTTGTATTTAGCAAACTTATGCAATGGGTTGCGCGGATCCTCGTCGGCATATTCCTTATAAATATCATCATCACCACCTGAGGTGGGGATAGTCATATCAAGTGTCACCCCGGAGAACGTACCGTCACCGTTATTCTTGCGGACGAATTCAGAAGCTTTCCACGTTCTGGAGGCAAGAGTACTGGTATAGGTCTTTCCATCAATTGTAACGGAGAATGTAGGTGTAATGCTCTCTGAAGTGGGGAGGAGCGTCACATAGAACTCCGTAGAGTTAGTACCATCCGGACGTTTTATTTCAATCGAACCATTCTCAGAAAAATCGGCAGTAGCTCCAGACATACTGACTGATGCCTGAGTATAGATACCGGAACCGGAGATTGTCACAGTCTCACCCCCATATGTGATGCCCTCAGGAAATTTCATCTCAAATTTACCAAAAGCCACCTGACGGGAAAGATCAAGACTTTCCACATTTGCCCAGCTATTAGCTATGGATACCGTTTTGGATCCGATAAAGAAGTCATTCTTTTGGAGCCAATCCAATGTGCCGTCCTGGGAAGTATAGCTTATAACTACCGGATTGGAAAGAGAGTTCAGCTCCTCAGCCGACTTGGAACCAAGATATAGAAAGTTTAGCTCAGTGTCACCGGTAGCGGAGGTGGTTATATCGCCGGAAAAGGTAGCATTAATCTCGTTCTCTCCGGTGGTAAGCTTAAGCACACCTAACTTGTTGCCGGCCTTATCAACAACAAGCACAAGGTCATTAGCTTCCCAAGTACATTTAAGACTGCCATTCTCCTCTGTAAGGACACTGCGAGTAGAATCACCCGTACGGGATATATTAACTGTCATCGTCACATTCCGTTCCTGTCCTTGCAAAACTGTGTCATCTTCCGAGCAAGACACAAGCGAAATGGCAAGTCCTGCCGAAAGGAGGCAGGAATAAAAATGTCTCCGTTCCATGTTGGTATAATTTTTTAAGTTTTAATTTAAGGGTGATTCGGAGGGGAACATTCAACCCCTCCGAACCTTTGTGAGGATAATGACTTATTTAATCATTATCCTAATTATTTAAGAGGTGTTACCTAATTATTCGACTGCAGTATAATCTACAGAAATTTTATTTAATTGCTGTAAAATCATATGAGTAGGGTAACCAAGGTTTGATCTTTGAAGCTTCTGCAGAATCATCTTTAATAAGCATTACATTAGCTCCAAATCCAAATGGTGCACAAAGTTCACATAAATTAGCAGAGTTCCCATTTACTTCGATATATAA
>CAMWZE010000479.1 GCA_947178685.1 uncultured Porphyromonadaceae bacterium | reverse complement strand
GACTAATGTAGGGACTATAAAATTTTATTATTAACTTTGCATTGTCATCGCTCACATGGGGTGACAGTGGATAAAAATGGCAAAATCTCTCTCAAAATTTCAGGTTCGCAGACAGGATGCGAAGCAGGAAATAGCAACTCTGTTTTTAAGAATACAGAGCAGAAAACATAAATTAGATATTCTCTTCTCCTCACAAATTAGAGTTAATGTAAAGGAGTGGCAGGAGGCTGTGTCTTCTCCTGAGAATTGGGAGCAGCACAAGAAGCGTAATAATAGACTTCACGAGCAGTTGACTCGCATAGAACTTGTTGTCAAAGGAGCCATAGATGGTGTCGTTTTTGACAAGGCGCAAGTCGAGGCTGAGATACTTGCTATCGCTGATCCTAAAAAGGCCGATGGAAATCGCAAGGCTGAAATTGCCAAAGAGGAGGCTCGAATTGAGGAAGAGCGAAAGATCGCTGCCGAGGAAGAGGCTGAGCGTCGTGCAAAAGAGGCTGAAAAGGCTTGTGTCTGGAACTATCTCGATACATTCGTTGAGGACATCAAGGCAAAACGTCGTCTTAACGGTAATACACCATATACTCCCGGAAGTATCAAGGCATGGAATAGTTTTAGGAAGCTATTTAATGGATTTGATCCAAAACACAAACTCACATGGAATGATATTGACCGTGCTTGTGTTACCAAGTTCATAGACTATCTTTCAAAGGGTGGCTACATGGTGACTTCAATCAATAAATATCTCGTTTCATTTCGTGCATTTGTCGGTTATGCTTATACTGACGGCGTTCATAACAATGACCGTGCAATGATGTTCTTCTCAAAAAGGAAGATTGAAGAAACGGACAAGGCTGTTGAAATATATCTCACCTCTGATGAGTTGCAGGCGCTCTATGAAATGCCGTTGACCGGCTTGAAAGAGCAGGTACGTGATGTATTCCTCGTTGGTTGTTATACATGTCAGCGCGTCAGTGATTATTCCAAACTTACGCCTGAATGTTTCACGACAACATCGAAAGGGACAAAGATTATCCGCATAATTCAACAGAAGACCCGTAATGAGGTTATGATTCCAATTATGAGTAATAATCTTCAAGCCATCTGCGAAAAATACAATTATCATCTCCCGCAGGTCGTTGACCAGATAATCAACCGGTATATCAAGGAGATTCTTACCGAGCTATCTCAGACCGTCCCCTCACTTGCAAAGAAAGTCCCCACGGTCCTGACTATGAAACAGCGTAAGAATGTAGAAGAGGGCACAATGTCTTTTGAGAAAAACTCCAAAGGAGAATATCTGGTAACACGAGCTAATAGTGTTACTACTCATACTGCACGACGCAGTGGCATTACCCATATGTACCTCTCTCATAAGTTCACTATTGTTCAGATGATGCACGTGAGCGGTCATAAGACACAGAAGACCTTTATGGACTATATCAAACTATCTTCTGAGGAAATTGCCGATGAGATAAATGCAATAGTTGCGGCATCCAAGGGGGATATATTCTGATTAGACCGTCTAAGTAAACCATTGTTGAGCCGACTGTTTCTGAAATGGAAATAGTCGGCATTTTCCTATATAGCTAAAGATGGAAACAGAAAAGTTCGGAGTAAAGTTGCTGAAAAGTTCGGAGTGAAGTTGCTGAAAAGTTCGGAGTGAAGTTGCTGAAAAGTTCGTAGTGAAGTAGCCTAAAAGTTCGGAGTAAAGTTGTTGAAAAGTTCGGAGTGGCTTGCATATTCCACTGAAAATAACTATCTTTGCACAAAAAATTAAGGTAATGGAAATTGAACACTATATGCCGCGAATAGCGGATGAAACACTGAAAAAGAAATTGAGAACCAGTGGAGCGGTACTTGTTACCGGACCCAAATGGTGCGGGAAAACGTGGACTGCGTTGAACGCCTCAAACAGCGTGATATATTTACAGGATCCGGACAGACGCGCCGCATACTTGAAAATGGCTCAAACCACGCCTTCTTATCTTCTGCGTGGTGATAAGCCTCGTCTTATAGATGAGTGGCAGACAGCAACTGTGCTATGGGATGCGGTAAGGTTTGCGGTTGATAAGGATCCGAAGAAAGGTCAATTTATACTCACCGGGAGTGTTGTAGTTGATGAAGATAATGATTTGCTTCCTGATGAAAAGATGGAGCATACTGGAACAGGACGTATATCCCGTATGAGAATGAGGCCTATGAGTTTATATGAGTCAAATGAATCAAATGGGACTGTATCTCTTAAAGAATTATTTGATGGAGTTTCTGATGTGACGTCTATGAGCGATCTTACCATAGACGACCTCGCTTTTGCAATCTGTCGTGGAGGATGGCCTGCCGCGTTATCGATGGATAAGGAGGATGCGCTTGATGTTGCTAAAGATTATGTAGAGGCAATCTGTGAAAGAGATGCGGCTGCTGTCGATAGGTCACAGAAAGACCCGGATAGAGTTAGGGCTGTTCTCAAATCTTTGGCAAGGAATATATCGACCATGACTACAGACAGAACTATCATGGGGGACGTCAGGGCTAATGACACTTCAATTACTGATAAAACTCTTGAAATATATCTCAGGGCATTACGGAAGCTGTTTATCATCGAGGATGTCAAGGCATGGCAACCTTCCTT
>CAMWZE010000478.1 GCA_947178685.1 uncultured Porphyromonadaceae bacterium | reverse complement strand
TTTTCGCCTTCGGACGTTACTGCCCTACCTCGGAAGAGAAATCCACACATATTTCCCCTGAGGAGTATCGCGATTTTCTTGAACGAATCTGGCAGAAATTCACACAACATAAGGACTCCGGCACCATCTTCAATCTCAAGGACCATCTGTGGACACTGTTACTCTATGAGAAGGGACTGTTCAAGATACCCGCTGACAGTGACCCCGATGCCATCTATGACGGATGTCATTGCGGCGACTGTCACTTCACGATTCACCCAAACGGTAATGTTATGGCATGCCGCAGGTTTGAAAGCATTGTCGGCAATCTCTTCCATAGGCCTATTCATGAACTATGGACAGGGGCGGAGATGGAAGCATACCGCCGATATGACAAATTTGAAAAATGCGCGAAGTGTGAGCTTCTTCGTTTCTGCCGCGGCTGCCCCGCCGTTGCCTACGGTTATCACCGTTCATTTTACGCGCCTGACCCTCAATGTTGGAAACAAGTATGAAAGCCGTTGTATTGACAAAACCGTGTAAGGCGGAAGAAATGACCGTGACGGAAATCCCCGTCCCGGAGACTCGCTCCGGATGGGTACTCATAAAAGTTAAGGCATTTGGAATCAACCATTCAGAAGTGCTCCTGCGTCAGTTTGAAGTGGCTCAGGATTATATCAGGAAACCCATCGTTCCGGGAATTGAATGTGTAGGCGAAGTTATTGACCCATCTGACAGCGAATTAACAAAAGGTCAGCGGGTAATGGCGCTCATGGGAGGCATGGGGCGCAGCTTCAACGGCAGCTATGCTGAATATGCACTGCTCCCTGCCGATCATGTTTTTCCCATTGAAAGCAGTCTTGATTGGGATGAATTGGCCGCAATCCCTGAAACTTTCTATACCGCCTATGGGTCATTGAGTTTATCATTGCAACTCACTTCCGCTGACACTCTGCTTATTCGCGGCGGCTCTTCAACTGTTGGCATCGCGGCACTGCAGCTTGCCAAGGCAATCGGAGCCACGGTAATTTCTACTACAAGGAGCGAAAAGAAAGCCGATTTTCTCCGTGATTATGGCGCGGACGATGTCATATTGGAGGGCGAGGAATTCCGCAAAAGATTCCTTGAAAAATACCCGGCGGGGGCGACAAAAGTTTTGGAACTCATCGGCGCTTCAACTCTCTATGAGTCACTGCGGCTGACAGCCTTGCATGGCATCGTCTGCCACACAGGACTGTTAGGCGGCGTTTACGAACTAAAAAATTTTGACCCGATTAAGGATATACCGTCCTGGGTCTACCTGACCGGTTTCTACAGCACCAACCCAACCCGGAGTCAGATCAGCAACATGATGTCACTCATCAAGCAAGGAAACATACACCCTATCATCGCAGAAAAATTCACGCTCGAAAACATTTCCAAGGCCAATCTCCTTGCGGAGCAACGCGGTCAGATTGGAAAGATTATAGTAACAACGAAGCCCTAACAAATCGTTGGATGAATATAACAAAAAAACGCTCCTCATCTTAAAAAGCAAATCTAAATTGCGTATCATAGCCGTTTTGAGATAAGTGAGTAAATTTTCGTTATTACAATGTACGGGATAAGTGAGATTAACGAGTATATAATCAGTACCAATATCAGGTATGCTGAATGTGTTGTTGATTTATTAAGATTAGGTAAAAGAAAGCAAATTGCAACAGAGAGACTGTTGGCAATCCAAACAGACAAAGAAAGTGTGATAGTACCTTCCCTAAACCACCTAAAAGCTATGAATCCACTCAACAAACCGCAAAATAGGAATATAACAGTATATTGTATGTCCCATCCCATATAAAACATACTATAACCTACTGCTACAGAAACAAGAGCCGCAAATGCCTCAAATATCCAAAATCGTTTATCAGCCAGTTTCATAACCTCTTAATTCATTATTCGACCCATGATGTTATTGGTTCCGGTCGCCTTACAAATTGACCATTTTCTTTTACATACCATATTACTTCGCCTGTCCACCAACTTGTTCTTATCATTACTGCAATTAAATTGTTAGCATAACGAATGTTGGTGATAATCGGAAACGAGGTAAACCACCAATAACCACCCCAATGACCATAATCAACCGGGATATATTTCTTTAGTTTCTTGATATTCTTCTTGTTAATCTTTCCTATCTTATCGCCATTCTTTAATCCGCCTGCAAATGAAGATAGTTTCTTGTTTATGTCTGATGTCAGATACAAACCTCGCCATGGCAGAACAGGTGTCACGCTATCAACAACATATTGATCATCTTTCAAATCTTCTATAAATTCAGGAAAACCATGGCAAAGTTTCGCCATCACGGTATCCACATCGAGAAAGTACCTTTCAATTTCAATCGTCTGAGGTACAACATTATATTTGGGTTCATTTGTAGGATGCCCTTCAAGGCCAAAGATTACATTATTCCACATTATAATATCAGATATCACACTATCTGTGATAACATAATTTGAGGTAATGGTATCTGAATACGCTTTCCAGTCCAAGAAAAACTCGTTCAGATTCTTCTTTGTCAGCTTAGGATATTTTGCGAGAAAAGCCTGACCGCTACATATAACGGCGGTCATGGCAAAGAATATTGTTAATACTCGGTTGCGCATATTCATCGAGAT
>CAMWZE010000477.1 GCA_947178685.1 uncultured Porphyromonadaceae bacterium | reverse complement strand
TCGTCAGACAGCGCGATTGTTTGAAATCTTAGTTTTCTACCTCCTTAATCCTTGTTTATTATGAAGACACTCTCAATCATCTTTTATGCTATCGGGTTTATTCTCCTCATCATATCCTGTTTCACCACGAGCATTGCCGTCACTTGGTGGCTTGGCGGATGTGCAGTGGTTGCCCTGATTGTCGGATGCGTTTGCCAGTTCAACGCCAACACCCACTCTCAGCAATTCCACTATAACCATCGCGACTGATTCATTCGGAGGTGCAATCATTGATTAGAAACCCAATCTAAAAAAATTTAGGCATGCGATCTCAACGATACCAATCGTTAATCTTCGCATGCCGTTACTTTTTTTACCTTTTATCTAAATTTATCCAAGCGATAACTCCGCCCTTTATGATTATCCAAGAGATAACTCCGCCTTCGCGAGGGTTTCCGGTTTACCGATGTCTAAAAGTTCCAGATTATTCGCGACAAAACCCTTCACTGTCTCTTTTCGCAGCGGAGAAAGAAAATAATCCATTATGGGAAACGCTCTCTCGCCAAATAGCCTGCGCATCTCTTCTCGCATGGCTCCGGAAGTAACGTATATACCACTGAATGCATACTCACTCCAATTTTCCGGCAACCCGTTCTCCACATCTGCCATTATCTCCGAGGGCTTATATACACCTTTATCTATATGATGCCATCCCCGGAGCGACTTATTACCATCGAATATGAGACGCCTGCTTGATTCCCGGTCACTCACCATTAGTGTGCCCGCAGCGCCGGATAGAGAATGTGATTTCATCAGATCGCCCAGATGGGCATTACTTAGGATATCCACATTATGAATAAGCACCGGCTCTTCTCCTAATAATATATCTGCATATACCAATCCACCTCCGGTGTCAAGCAGACTGCCTCGCTCATCACTCACTGTTATCTTTACTCCAAATTCTTTTGCTTTAAGAAAGTCGATAATCTGATCTCCGAAATGGTGTACGTTGACCACTATATCATCAAACCCTTCATCTCGCAACTTGCAGATTACCCTCTCAAGCATCGGCACTCCACCCACCGGCACAAGAGCCTTCGGATGTTCAAGAGTCCACGGCCGAAGACGGGTGCCCAATCCGGCCGCCAGTATCATTGCTTTCATCTGCCGATCCTCCTTTCTATACCCTGCTCCCTATGGCATAAAATTACATCAGCCTCGGGGAAACGTCTCTTTATCTCTTCTGCAAAATGCTCCGCGCAATACACCGATCTATGTCGGCCCCCCGTACAACCGAATCCAACCTGCAACGAATTGAATCCGCGCTCCAGATAACGAGCCACTGCAGGAGATACAATATCAGCCGCCGACTCCACAAATTTCTGCACCTCTCCCCTCTCCTCAAGAAAATCGATTACTTCTCGATCCATACCGGTGAGTGGCTTATAGCGTTCATACCGTCCCGGATTGTGCATCCCACGGCAGTCAAACATAAAGCCACCGCCATTACCGCTCAGATCTTCCGGATACCCACGTTTATATGAAAAGCTGAACACTTTCACTGTCAGTCCCTCGGAATTATTCTTTCCCGAAAAGCGGCTCGCGCAACATCTCTCGGCTACCCTCGACAGTTCCGGATAAGACCGAAGCACTCCTTTGTCAAGAAGCTGCGCGAGATTCTGCAACGCTCCCGGTATACTTTCAATGAAATGTGCTTTCTTCTCCACCAATCCACGGAAACCATAGGCTCCGAGCACCTGCAAGGTCCGGAAAAGAGCAAACCTATCAACCGCCTCCAACACTTCGGATCTCTCCAACCCCCTTTTTACGGAAAGTTCATCGGCATAGACTCCCATAAGTTTCTCCCGTTCCTCGGTAGTGAACCCGGCCTTGGCTTGCCATAGAAACGACACTGCGTCGTAGAGAAGCGGTCCCTTGCGTCCTCCTTGAAAATCTATGAAATATAACGCATCCTCCTTCACCATTATATTACGACTCTGAAAATCTCGATACATGAACCCGAGCATCCTCTCGTCACAAGCACATAAATCACGGGCTAACGCCTCAAAATCATCTTCAAGCCGATCCTCATCCATGGCTATCGACGCCGGCTTGAGAAAGTCATATTTGAAATAATTGAGGTCCCACATCACGAGTCGCCGTGAGAACGGAGCCCACATCACTTTTTCTGACCAGGCTTCTTCCGGCACAGTCTGTATGCCCACTAATGCCTTAAGAGCCTCTGTCGCCAACTCCAGCCGCCGCTCACCTTTCAACAATGAAAGGAGATCGGTGCTGCCCAAATCTTGTTGCAGATAAACCCTATGTTCCGGGTCTTCTCCCAATATCGCCGGCACGCGGCATCCCTGCTCTCTGAAAACCTGAGCCAAACCACAGAACGCACGGTTCTCTTCCCGATCGTCGCCACATGTGGCTATCACGCTACTGCCGGAATTATCCGTTATCCGGTAGTAACGTCGGTCTGAACCCGAACCCGGCAAGGCAGTTACAGATGCGTCTGTTCCCCCTGTCCTGACGTAGAGACTCAATGCCTCCGATATATCTTCTTCTCTTTGTTTCATCTCCATATCTTTTGATGTGCAAATTTAAGAATAAATTGCGCCTCAATTCCCCACCAAATTAAAAAATAATATATA
>CAMWZE010000476.1 GCA_947178685.1 uncultured Porphyromonadaceae bacterium | reverse complement strand
CAGCATTTATTCCTCGATAGAGGGTAGACGGATCTTGTTTTATACAATCGGGCATCACGGTTATTCATGGTCTCTTATCACTATGAAGGACTCGGCTTTCCTTGGTTACAGGGGCAAGGAGCTAATGACACATTCTGAAATGGAACCGATAGATTTCGCACAACTGGATTCCACAGCTTTTTTTTCTGCAAACCGGAATCTGTTCCTTTGGGGGTTAGACACAATTGCCGTTGAGTCTCGGAAAATGAAGCCAGTTGAAAGGAAACTTTACTTTATCAGCTATAAGTCTCTCAGCGTGATGGAATCTGGCCAAGACCCTGAAGATCTTTTCGATGCTTCAAATATCGATTTTTTTTCAGGTCAAGACAGTGTAGCATTCAATCAAAAATACCATAGACTGAGTTTTATTATGCGTTGGTTAGCCGACCCTGACCTAAGGCCGTATATTCCGGAGAGTCTGATTTATTGATAACTGGACACGAACTATTTGGTCACGGTCGCTCATGGGCCGCTGGCTATAGAGAAGAATATCAACATGAACAGGCCATAAGAACAGAAAATCTGATTCTAAGAGTAATGGGTATCCCTTTTGTTAATAATGGCCTTAACCATGGTCCCGAAACCTTAGTACCTCAACCTTCTTTATTACCAATATTTAGATAGATGAGAACATTGATTTTGATTTTCATACTGTGGATTATCCTACCGGTTTATTGTTTTCAAACGGTGGAGGCTCTTCCTGAAAAGAGTAGGCCTGAATTTAATAATCTTGTGGTTCGGAAGATTTCCGATCAAGCCATCCTGTCAAAAATCATAGGACGGAAATGTCTGTATTTTTCCGAAGGTCACCATGGCCATATTTGGTCGTTGGCTGTTAAGGATCCCAATGGGTATATCATATTTTCCGGAAACACGAGAAATCAAGAATTCAGAATAGATACCATCACGCACAGTAACCCAATAATTTCTTGGGGATTAGACTCATTAGGTAATGACAGCAAGCCGTTGACAGCAGAGAAACAAGAAACCAATTGGAACCTTTTTGAACGTTTGGTTTTATTCTCGAAAGACAGTGAAGTACTTTTTGAGTGTACTAATTTTACCACATATATCGGTGTCGAGAGTAAAGTGTTCAAGGAGAAATTAAAGGCCCTTAAATCTATAATGCTTTGGTATGCTTTACCATTGGAACTACAAAAGCTTATGCCCAAACCTACTTAACAGCAGGAGTTGGGTGCCAGTTATGGTCGTGCGTTTGGATCAAGCTCCTAAACTTTAAAGGCTCTTTCAATTTCTCAAGACAATAATTGGTCAACAGTTGTTTCTTCGACAATGCAAATAGTGGATAGCGAAGAGTTGACTATGAGAATCAATGACTTGAAGACTCATATAATGGGAATCTGGATAAATGGTTTTCTGGAGTAGAGTCGATATTTACAAGAGGTTAGAAGCTAATGTCCATAAAAAAATTCTTAACCATGAAAAAAGTAATCTTTGTTGTAATGACTCTATTGTTAAGTTCGATTGGAGTCATGTTGGTACAAGCCTCCGATTCCACTGAATCGGGCTATAGGAGCATATTACGTAGGATTCTGCCTGACAGCATTTATTCCTCGATAGAGGGTAGACGGATCTTGTTTTATACAATCGGGCATTACGGTTATTCATGGTCTCTTATCACTATGAAGGACTCGGCTTTCGTTGGGTATCTTTTCTTCGGTTGAAGAGGCGGCCTGGATGCAGTGTGGCCTGCCACCATCCGTAAAGCAACGGCCGAAGAGAGGAGAGGGTCGACCGCCCGGAGGCCTTCCCCACACGCCGTGCCTTCAGAAGAAGGCGCGGGAGCGACGTGAGAGGATGAAACCTCCGCAACAGGGCGCCCTGAGAACGTAATACAGGGTCGGTGGCTATAAGCCGTACGCCTGTAGGTTGCATGTGATGGTGGAATGCAATATGTTCCGGAATGAGAAGTCCTTTCAGGCCGGCCTCCAGCAGATCAAAGATCCATAGCTCCTCCTCGCCACTACCGAAGCTTTCCAGACCCACTCCGAAATTCTCATTGAAGTCTATACCTGTGCTCAGCACATGTTCTCGCCTGAAAGCTACTTCTACGGCACTTACGTAGTAGCCTTTGGGCATCGGTCTCAGCGGCGAGGGGGACGATGGGTATGGCTTTGTGGTCTTGCCGTCAGGTCCGGTAAATTTAAAGGTGATTATATCTACGGACGGATTGGATCGGAATGCGGATATGATTGACCGGAAGGCTCCGGGTGTAAAGGCGATGTCGTCGTCAGAGAGAAGGCATAGGGGTGCCGAGGCATGCCGCAAGGCGTTGTTGCGGTTTATGGCTACACCTTTTGTGGGGGAGAAGATCACTTTCACGTCGGGACGACCCAATTCCGGTGGAACCGGGAGAGAGTCATGTCCCGGACATTGGCATGACACGACGTATTCCACTCCCTCGGCAGAGGGGGCTATCATGGAAGCGAGGCGCTTCAGTCCCGCCTCACCGAAAGTGGCCACTAATATCTCCAATTCAGCTTTTCCCATACTAATTTCCGTACTTTTCCTGTTTTTTATGTAAAATCGTACTGCACCGTAGTAACACCGTAGAAAAATCGTACTGTGCCGTAGCAA
>CAMWZE010000475.1 GCA_947178685.1 uncultured Porphyromonadaceae bacterium | reverse complement strand
GTCTCGATGCAAGTATCGCGCACACTTCAAATTAGTATAATAATACCAAAATCTATCTTTGTACTAAAATAATATTAATCTAAAAACACTCTTAGAACCGACTATTCCATACATATAGTTTTCCCCAAAAGTATAACCTACCATTTGATATTGATAAACCATGATTATAAAAACTGCCAGCAGTGAAAATGCTTCACTGATTGCCGATGCTATTCTTGAAGCTATCGGAACGGATATTACAAACAGTCTCGCCGGAGAGAACAGCTCACCACAGGAAGTACACGACATCTTTGAAAGACTTGCGAAGCGTAATGATTCCCAGTATTCTTATCTCAACACACGGATTGCCATGACTGACGATGGCACACCGATGGGAGTATGTATAAGCTACCACGGTGCAGATTTAAAAAGACTCCGCCGTCCGTTTTTTTATGAGGCTAACACCATATTAGGCTGGGGTATAAGCGATGAAGACATAGAGACTCTACCGGGAGAAACGGAACCGGACGAATTCTATCTTGATACAATCATGGTATTACCTCAGTTCAGAGGTCAAGGTGTGGCAAAGGCTCTTATCGCTGATGCCAAGAGCAAAGCTGACACAATCGGCAAGCCACTCGGATTGCTCTGTGACACTGACAATTCACGTGCCTACAGACTTTACGAAGCAGTCGGTTTCAAAAAAGTCGGGCAACGGCCCTTTGCAGGTCATCTAATGAATCATCTGCTTTGGGAATAATCATTCATGCAAAATCATTGAATTTTTTCACTTACAATAGTTCGGTAGTTCCTGAGAATATCAACTCGCAGTAATCTATTGATATTTGGTAAAATATATAATTTTACCAAACTATTGTAATCATTAGCTTCACACATATATTTAACCTCAAAAAGCATGAAACTCAGCAATCGCACAAAACGCAATATAGCATTAACACTTATGTGTATCGGTATTATGTGTACCTTAGCCCGTATATGGAAAGTTGCTATGGTACCGACGTCAGGCATGGCATGGTTTGAATTATGCAGTATTATAATTTTGACTTACTTTAGTTTTGATCGTTTCAACATATACCGGAAACGTGTGAAGAAAGGTATTGTCTTCGGTAGACGCTAATCATATACGACAGCATCAGACGGTTTGAGCTCCTGAATGGCAAGGTATTGAAAGAAATTTACTAATTTTGTGGCCGGATTGGCTGAGGCAAATCCACGACATTTTAGTAAATTAAGAAGCGTTATGCTTATCTTGTAGTTTGAGAACGTAGGAAATTCACAAATTTGTGCGAGAGATAGCATAGTGGTTCTCACGCGTATAGCGTGGGCTGCTATTGTTACATCTGCACAAAGGGTTTTCCTACGACCTTCAAACTAAGACGTGGCATAGTTGGCTCACGTTTCTTCATTTTCCACTTAATTAAGTTAGGGGCCGACAGCTTAGGCTACAATATTATGAAACGTCCTACTCAATTCCTGATGACTCTGCTGCTTCCGGTATGCAGTGTTACAGCTCAGGAAATTGCAAGAGTCGAATACAAGGAATTTGACTCACCGTTGTTCTCGTTCAAGCGTCCGGTTCTCATCTACACCCCGGAGGCTTATGATGAAAACCCTGAGGTCGACTATGATGTAATCTACGTCTTCGATTCACAGGCACGAGCCAGTTTTGATTTGGTGCAGTCATTGCTTCACTTCGCTCTTCAAACTCCGAACAACGACCGCCAGTATATTGTGGTCGGTGTTGCGAATCCGACTCACTGGGAGATAGAATATAATAGAAACAACGACTTCCTGCCCGTTCCACAGCATTGGCAGATGACCACACCTTACTACGGAAGTGTTGACAAATTCAAGAAGTTCCTGAAGGAGGAACTCATGCCCTACATTGATTCCAACTACCGCACTTCCGGACATAACGCAGGAATAGGGCACTCCTTGGGGGCATCGTTTGTGATCGATGCAATGACACAGGATGATATGTTTGACGACATCATTGCCATTTCGCCGAATATGGCTTGGGACGATGACTATTACGCCAACATGATCAAGAATTTCGATTTTGCCGGGAGCCGTCCGCGTTTCATAGCCCTCTCAATGGGTAGTGAAGGTCTCGAAACTGATACGCTGTATCAGTTCCCGAAGGTGTGGAGAGACAGTTGGGAGAATACAAAAACATTCCTTGACTCTGTTTCCATACCCGGCCATATTAAACTGGAAGTAATTGACCTCCCTGAATACGACCACAATCAGGTTATCTTGCCTGTGCATATGCGTGCGCTGAGGGATTATGCCACATATCGATATAACCCGGTATTCATTGACGATAAATTCTATCCGGTTCATATAGAACTTACGGGCTCGTCAGTAGATGGAGATGTATACATCACAGGAAATCAGCCGGCACTTGCCAACTGGAATCCGGAAGGAGTAAAGATGAAAGTCCTTAATGACACCACAAGGGTTATAGACCTCAACCTACAGTTGCCTGCTGAATTCAAATTTACGAAAGGAAGCTGGGAGAATGCGTTTTTCATAACGAATGGAGAGCCGGGCAATCTGCGCATCTCATCTCCGGCGAAGGCTGTAAAACACTATAAGACATTTTAAGTATTAATTTTCTTGACTTATTATCAATGTTC
>CAMWZE010000474.1 GCA_947178685.1 uncultured Porphyromonadaceae bacterium | reverse complement strand
TCCACAATCAAGTTCCGTTTCCCCGCACGCGCCGGGATGCCTCCCTGCGATATCACATGGTATGACGGACTTGACAATCTCCCTCCGATACCCTCCAACTATGGTGAGTCGGAATACAACCCCAACGTCCCCTCCACCAATCAGGGCAACACACCGGTAAGCCAACTTAATCCAGGCAAGATAATCTACGGACGCGACCTTACTTTTAAAGGGAGCAGCCACGGCTCAACCCTCTCTATACTCCCGTCGGCCAATGCCAACGATATAAAGTCGCAGCTTCCGGAGGTGCCGCAGAGCCCATCCAATCACTACGTCAACTTCCTTCGCGCCTGTCAGGGTACCGAAAAGACCCGCTCGCCGTTTGAAATCAACGGAGTGCTCAGTCAGGTGTTCTGTCTCGGGGTAATTGCGCAGCGTCTCAACGACAAGCTCTATTTCGACGCCCGTACCAAGCAGTTTACTAACAACGCTTTCGCCATCGCGCTTCTCTCCGGTATGCCTCCCCGCAAAGGATGGGAAGATTTCTATAAACTCGTCTGACCCCTTCACTTTTCTTACTAAAACATACACTATATCCGACATGAAAAAGAAAATTGCTTTCTTAGCATCATTGCTCTGCACAGCTATGGCATGGGCTCAGCCCGGAATTCCTGCAAAAACCGGGAATACCCCGGATAATACCCTCTCGCAACAGGAGAAAAAGGAGGGATGGAAACTGCTCTTCAACGGTAAGGACAGCAGCGGCTGGAGGGGTGCCAAACTTGACGGTTTCCCCGAGAAGGGTTGGGTGATCGAGGATGGTATCCTTAAAGTGATGCCCGCTGACGGCGGAGAATCTACCAACGGGGGTGACATTGTTACCGACAAGACCTATAAGGATTTCATCCTCTCAGTTGACTTCAAGATCACCGAGGGCGCCAACAGTGGAATCAAGTATTTCGTTGACCCCACCCTTAACAAAGGTGAAGGTTCCGCCATCGGTTGTGAGTTCCAGATTCTTGACGACCTTCGTCATCCCGATGCTAAGTTGGGCGTGAAGGGTAACAGAAAGCTCGGATCGCTTTACGACCTCATCCCCGCTCCGGAGGTGAAACCGTTTGATATCAACAAATTCAACACGGCAGTGGTGATTGTGAAGGGCAACCATGTGGAGCACTGGCTCAACGGTGAGAAACTCCTTGAGTATGACCGCGACAACCAGATGTTCAATGCCCTCGTTGCCTACAGCAAATATCGTGATTGGCCAAACTTCGGCAATCTCAAGGAGGGCTTCATCCTCCTTCAGGATCACGGCGACGAAGTATGGTATAAGAACGTAAAAATCAAGGAGCTTTAAATTTCCTGATTATGCAGCATATCTCCAGGGTATTGTCTGACGGATCCACTGTGATTTACGCCTGGTTTCCCGCCATGCACACAAGGGTGGATCTTATTCTCAAGAGCGGCCATCTTATGGATAAGGACTTGCTCGACGTGGCTGACGGCATACATGCTGTCATCACGGCTCTTGAGAAAGCGGGCAATCGTTTCGACCCTGAGAGTGAGCTTTGGCGTCTGAATCATTTTCCGGCGGGAGAGGAGATCGAAATAAGCGAAGTGTTGTTCGACATGCTTTCGCAGTGCTTGCACTACAATAGCCTTACCGACGGCTTATTCGATATCTCGGTCTCCTCTCTCTCATTTAAACCTGGATTCCTGAGGAAAATTCACCTCAAGGATGGCCGGAAATTCAGCCGCGACAGCGAAGATGTGATTCTCGACCTCTCGGGATTCATCAAAGGGTATGCTCTCGACCGTATCCGGATATATCTGGATAATAAAGGTGTGACCGATGCGCTCGTGAATCTGGGCAACAGTTCGATCATGGCGATCGGCGATGTGCCGGGTCCGGTGAGGAACGGATGTCTCACCACATCCGGCAACGGCAAACAGCCGCGCAGGCATATCCGCGATCCCCTCACAGGAGATTACATCTCAAGAACCGGAGAAACTCAAGTATTTACACAGAGTGGTGCCGAAGGTGAAGTGAAGGCGACCGTAAAGTTCATCACCGGCAGCCAACTCACCTAAAAATATCGAGACTCTTCCGGGAATAGATCTCGAAGCAATCTCCAATAAAGTAAAGAGAATCATTAACATTCTCTAACTTTTATGCCCGCAGTGGCGTTTAATAAGTGGATGGCGATCCTGCCATCCGCTTATTTTTTTCGCACTTAATCAAAATTTATATTATGAATAATACTGACTATTCGCCGCAGACAGCCAATAAACAGTCAAAACTGAAGACGATACTCTGGGGAAACCTTCTCGCTTTCTCAGCCGCTTTCTGCTGGGGTCTGAATGAACCCGCAAACAAAGTGCTTATCCCTGATTGGATCTCTGCTTCAGGGGTGGCTATTTCCCGTCTATTCGGAGCTACTATAGTAATCTGGATAATATCCTTATTCTTAAAGAGAGAGAAAATACAGCGTTCCGACTGGAAACTCTTTGCATGGTCGGCTGTGATGATGATGGGCTTCATCTATGTGTTCTCTCTCGCTTTCAACACGGCTTCCGCAATTGACGTGTCGATTATACTTACCTTCCAACCTATGCTTGTGGTGCTCATAAATGCCATATTCAAGCATATGAAGGTTAGCAA
>CAMWZE010000473.1 GCA_947178685.1 uncultured Porphyromonadaceae bacterium | reverse complement strand
CATGCGTAATGACCGGGCAAGCGACATGTCGGTTTTCTTTGAATCCTCGTTGCCTATCCTCTTTTCAAGGCGAGGCAAAGAGAAGGCATATAGAGACGTGATGATACCCATTACACCACTGCACATCAGCTGCATGGCATTGTATTGAAACCTCAATCGGCCGGGGTCGGCTTTGTCGGAGAATGCGAAACCGAATGAGCCGTCATGCCAATAAGCTGAGTTTACAAACCACATCGCCGCCACGAATCCCACCGTGCCCCATATTCTGATGGAGGGGAATGCGGTGACAGGATTTTTGCCGTTCTGGGTGAGCAGACCAAAAGTTGAGGTGTTGGCAAGAGCCATTGTAGGCATGTAGAGAGCAAGGAAGAGGAGATAAAGAGGGTAGATCACCCGGAATTCAAGTCGGGGATGAGTCATGCCGTAATGCCACATTATGAGCATTACCGCTCCGGCTGCGAGATGGCACAAACCCAGCAGACTCTCGGGGCGTCCCGTCTTATCGGCGAGACGCCCGAAGAGTGATGGCGTAATGATCGACACGAGTCCGATGGCTGCGTAGAACCATGCTATATCACTACCGATGCCTCCGGCCCCCAAGAATTGCCCGAAGCAGGTGAGATAACAGCCCCATACGCTGAATTGTAGGAAATAGAGTAATGAGAGACGCGCTTTCATATCATTACGGTTGAAATGGTTTTGGTAATTATGTTTATTAGCAACCTCTGGGTATGTTTAATCGCAACTTCAGAGTATACTTATTCCGGGAATGATGTATATGATGGTTTAGAATTTGAATTCCACGCCACCCATTATGGTTGTGCCCGGCATGGGGCAGCCATAGATAATCTCATAACGGTCGTCGGTGATGTTGTCGACCTTCACAGAGAGCGTCACAGGCACCTTGGTGCCAAGGGTGTAGGCCGCCCTGAGATTAAGCAATGTATAGCTAATGGTAGAGCCATTCGGATTGCCGTTCTTCATGCTCCATATGTTCATATCCTCCAAAGTGAAGCTGAACGGGCCGGGAGAATAAGTGATCTCGGCGTTAAGCTTGTTTTTCGGAGAATAGAGATTGTCGGAATCGGTGTGGAGATAAGACCATGAGGCACTTGCCGAGAGATTGCTCAGGATGTTGTAGGCCGCTTCAATCTCGAAACCCTTATTGTGGAATTTGCCGGTATTAACATTTTTCGGGCGTCCATCTATCATGGTGGTCTGGATCATATCCTTTCCGTCAATGTAGAAGAGCGCAGCCCCGAGCATGAGATTATAGTTGAGGAAGTGCTGACGGTAGCTCACCTCATAGTTGAGCATATACTCCGGTTTCAGATCGGGATTGGCCGGAGCATAGAGATATAGCTCACGGATGTTGGGAGCACGGAAACCTTTGCTGAAAGAGGCTTTGAACTGGGAGTCGCGACCCGGACGAATGATAAAACCGGCCTGTGGCACCCACACATTGCCGTAGGTAGAGCCATGCTGCAGACGCACTCCGGCATTTATGTCAAGGATATTGTTGAAGAATCCCTGTTGCATCATGGCATATCCCGCCACCTCGTTTACATGGTGCCAGGCTTCTGCCGTACGGATTGACTCATCCTCTTTGTTGATGTTCCATATGTGGCCACCCCAGTGTTGGAAGTCGATACCGGCGGAGATGGTATTGTCTTCCCAGAGATAGAGCGATTCGTAGGCAGTGAAGCCCATGTTATAGTCAGTGGAGTGGAAAAGATAGTCACGCGGTGTCTCGCCCGGAGTGTTGCCGTCGTCAACGATATGACGGCCCCAGTTGATATAGCCCTGTATGCCACCGTCGGCTTTCTGATACTGGTTCTTCACATAGATGCCGCCGGTGCCACGAATTACATCGGTCCACATATTTTCGAGCGGAGCCTGAATCGTACCGGGATTGTTGGCCTTGGTCTGGGTCATATCGAGCATTCCGGCAAGACTCCAATGATTGGATGCGGCATATTTCAATTGAAGGAATTCATTTGCGAGCCAGAACTCGCTACCGGCGCGGTTGCCGTTGCTACGGTCGAGCTGGCCGGAGAGAGTGGCAGAGAAACGCCCCTTCTTGTAGCCTGAAGAGAGAGCGAATTTCTGGGTATAGTATGATCCGAAGAGAGCACGTGCGCGTCCGGTGAGACCATCCTCTTTCTGTGTCTGTGTTACGATGTTAACCGAGCCGCCCATAGCGTTGGAACCATAAAGCAAGGAGGAGGGGCCCTTCACTACCTCCACTTTTTCCACACCATTGGCCACATAGGTGTCAGCGAGGGAATGGCCGAACACTCCGGCCCATTGGGGCTGACCGTCGATCATGAAGAGCACCTTGTTGCCCTGACCCACACCACGGATATTTACTGTGCCTGCGCTTCCGCCCGACACTCCGTAGCCGGCGAAACCACGCTCGGTGACAAAGAGTCCGGGCACTTTGGCCACCAATATAGGCATAAGAGAGCTTTCGCCCGACTGTTCTATCTCGGAGGATGTGATTTGAGTGACATTGAGAGGGATAAGATCGGGATCGGTCTTGAGAGGTGCTGTCACCACGATCTCTTGGAGGTTTGTGGTGTCGCGTCTATGCTCAACAGGATCTGCAGAGATTGTATTTGCCAAGACACTGCCCGGAAGCAGTAGTTTTG
>CAMWZE010000472.1 GCA_947178685.1 uncultured Porphyromonadaceae bacterium | reverse complement strand
GCTTGGGGATAACTTTGAGCTCTCACGTGCGAGCAGATGGCGGGCAAGGTGGTATGACGCGGAGAGCGGATTTTACCTTGGCGACGACTGTACCTTGGAAGGCGCTACTGTCATTATCCCGGCAGCGGCTGGAAACGAACTCACCCTAAGCTATGACTATCTGATTTCCCCCGGGGCGGAGAAGACCGAAAGAGTTGAGATTGAGCTTACTCGTGAGGGCTTCAATAGCGTTGATGACCTTGTGGCTGACGGATTGGTGACGATTGCAGGCGACCGTGTTATTTTCGCAGATGGTGTAGAAGGAGAGGTTTACAACACAGCCGGAGTTGCCGTGTTCAAGGGATATGGAGAGACAAGTGCTCTTTCCAAAGGTATTTATATCATCCGGATTGGAGCGTCTGTAATGAAGATTTCGATTCCGTGATCATACATAACGCTCTCTGAGTATATGATAAATCCACGTCATCCATCATAAGATGGGTTACGTGGATTTTCTTTTGATGATTTTTGCAAAGTGATTCTTGCAATGATCACTTTTCTTTTCAAAAATACGGATATTCACACAATTAGGCTACTATGAAGTTGAAAAAAAGTTGTATTTTTGCAGTATGATACCTGATTTAGTTTTTGTCAATGAAGCTTTCAAACGGTTTAACAGGGAGATTTTTGAGGAAACCCTCCCTGTGCCGCGATTCCGTATGACCCATGCACGTACGTTCCGGGGTAAACTTTGCTACAGGGTGGTCAATTCCCGGGGACGACGACGTGCGGAGGATTTCGAGATGCGCATAAGTCTCGATTTCGACCTTCCCCAAGAGGAATGGGAGGATGTGGTGATACATGAGATGATCCATCTGCACATCGCCCACCACGACATAAAGGACAGCTCTTCACATGGTCCCAAATTCCGGGCCATGATGGCCGATATCAACCGTCGGCATGGACGGCGCATATGCGTTACGGCCCGGAGCACCAAAGAGGAGCTTGATAAGGATAAGCGTGTGAGAGGACATTACCTTTGTATTGTGCGGTTTAACGACGGACGCATCGGTGTGGCCCCCGTTGCCAAGAGCCGTATATTTGAATTGTGGGATTCCTTCAGTGCATGGCCCGAGGTGAGCGGCGTGAGCTGGATAGGCACTGTCGACACGTGGTTCAACCGTTTTCCGAGGGTGATGAAGACAAAGGTGTATATCACTTCGCGTGATGAGCTTCTTCAGCATCTCAAAGGGGCGATGAGGTTGGAGCGGACTATAGGTGGCGCAGCTGATTCCATAAAAGCCGTGAGCGTGCGCTGCAATCCGGAGGAACTGTTACCGTAGTAGCAATGCCCCGGAGCTTGGGGTAATGGGTAGGGTAGCGAATATATTACGATTTTGCAGTTACCCGGAAATTAGTTATCTTTGCGATATACTTAACCCAAATTAATCATGAAAAAGATTTTTTTGACTTTGGCAGTCGCCGCCCTCATGTCGGGCAGCGTTTTTGCCCAGTCAAACAAGACGCATGTCTTGAGCTCAGGCAACAGCTCGCTTGTAGTAACCACAAATGATGGTGGAACAGCTTATTATCAGTACTTCGGACCTAAGATCACTGATAAAGATATTCCCGGCTTCTTCGGTGTAAAATCCAATTATACGGGCAACACCATACCGGCCTTCGGACTTCACTCGGCCGGAGAGAAGGCCCTGGCCGTGAAATTCCCCGACGGCACGATGAGTCTCGACCTGGCTATGGAGTCGATCGACCGTCGTAATGACGAAAAGGGTGAGCTTATAGAGCTTACCTTCCGCGACAAGGTGTATCCCTTTGTTGTGAAGCAATATTTCCGCAGATATAAAGACACCGAGGTGTTCTCCACATGGATGGAACTGACCAATACCGGCAAGAAGGGTGATATCGAGTTGCTCACCTTCGCAAGTGCCTATGTGCCTGTCACCAGAGGCGACAACTGGCTTACGCAGCTTCAGGGCGCATGGGCCTCGGAGAGCTGGGTGAGTGAGGAACGCCTGCCAAACGGACAGGCCGTACTGGCCAATAAAGAGGGCCTCCGCAACGCCTTCGGCACCAATCCCGGCTTTATGATCACGATTGACGGGGAGCCCTCGGAAAACAAGGGAGAGGTGTTCGGTGGAAATCTTCTCTGGAGCGGTAACTTCAAGACCAAGATCAATGTGACCAACAACAGTGTGGATGTGATAAGCGGCATCAATGAGGATACTTCCGAAATCGCGTTAAAACCGGGCCAGACCTTCACCACACCGGAATTTGTAATGACTTACTCTACAGAGGGTAAGGGCGGAGTGAGCCGGGCTTTCCACAAATGGGGCCGTAAATATGGCATGACCCACGGCGATAAGCTCCACGACATCCTCCTCAACTCGTGGGAGGGTGTATATATGGATGTCAATCAGGAGGTGATGGATCAGATGATGGGTGATATCGCATCGTTGGGCGGCGAGCTCTTCGTGATGGACGACGGCTGGTTTGGCGATAAATATCCCCGCGACACCGACCGCTCGAGTCTGGGCGACTGGATGGTAAACAAGAGAAAACTTCCGGAGGGTATCAAAGGTCTCACCGAGGCGGCCAAGAAGCCTGGCATAAAATTCGGCATATGGATTGAGCCGGAGATGGCCAACACCGAGAGCGA
>CAMWZE010000471.1 GCA_947178685.1 uncultured Porphyromonadaceae bacterium | reverse complement strand
GATATAAAGCGGCCTTATAATAACGGTAAAAAAGTTATACTATGCAGAAATCTTTACTTTTTGTGGGAGCCGCTTTGATGCTCCTTGGTGTGCCCGATATGGCGGGCGCCAACAGTCGTCCAACATCAAAGGCCCGGGAGATGCTTGCTGTCGCCAGCCGTAAGGCCGCTGCGATGAGTGCGGATGTAGTGGCTCGTTTCTATCATCCGGAGACAGTTGTGGCAGAATCGTATAATTCTGATGATAACACCTGGTATGATCCCTACACCACCAAGTATACCTACAATCAGTCCGGTCAGGTTCTGACAGAGACCACCGATAACGATTATCGTGAATACAGCTATGATGAGAACGGTAACCTGGTGAAATATTCCAGCTACTACATCGTAGCCGGGGAGAAGAAGCTTTCGCAGGTGTGTGAATATACCTACGACGATGTTGTGAAGAATCTTGTGATAAGAGAGGAGGCTACATGGTATGACGGCTTTACCGGCGTGGCTACAGGAAGCAGTATCAACGGCGTGGAGATTACCCGCAACTCAGATGGCAACATCACCAAGGTGCAGGAGTATTCAGAGTGGGATGGCCGCAAGAACTACTATGATGCCATGGTGATTGAGTATGGAGCCGACAAGAAAGCTGTGAAGATAACATCATACTCTGACGATGAGGTTGAGACAGAGATTTCCGATATCGTATGGGAGCGCACCGACGGTCAGATTCTTACCTATGAGTATGATGATTACAATGGGGATATGTATTTCTCCAACAATCGTATAGCATCGGCTACCATCAAAGAGGAAGATTATCCGCAGCCCGGAATTTTTACAGCCACCTACGATGGCGACAGCTATCACAGCCTTCTTATGGTAGGCAACGATCGTGCGCTGGAGATCGATTTCAAGTGTATAGAGAAATTTGCCCCAAGAGAGGATTTCGATGATCAGTACAGCTACGACTGCACCTCTTATGAGGTAGAATATGAGTATGACGAGGATACCGACAGCTACTACATAGAGAGCACAAGCGACAGAATCGAGGAGAACCGTGCGGATGCGTTCGGCATCAACCTCTATAACAGGAGAGAGACCACATACAAGTATCCGAGTCCTCAGCATAAGTATGACGACGAAATCGAGGTTGAGGTAAGCAAGGCAGAGGTTACATATGATGAGACTTTCGGGTATCCTCTGAGTGAAGTGCATTACAGGAACTCATCTTACTCGGGTGGGATAGGTGAACTTGAGCCCACTTCGCGCTATACTTATTCCGATTATGTAAATGTGGATCCGGCCGATGTAATCACAATAGAGGCAACCGAGGATGCAGATGCAGAGGCTGAATACTTCAACCTTCAGGGCGTACGCGTAAATGGTAAGCCTGCTCCCGGCATCTATATCTGCCGCAAAGGTAAGGTTGTGACAAAGGTTCTGGTAAGATAATAATCGCGACATATAAAGAGAGATAATATATCGCGACATATAAAGATACGAAGTCCGGCTTTGGTAAATCCGAAGTCGGACTTTGTCTGTATGAGGGGAGCTCTTCAAGGAGGAAATAAGATATAGCAGCTAATCGGTTGATTTGAAAACTGATTTAAGATGGGAATTTGTCCACATCTGTGCACATATTGGCAGAATAAGACTCAATTTTGCCGAAAAGTCAGAATTTTTGGGATGAATATAGTGAATTTGGAGAAAAATGGCAGAGTTCTTAATACGTTTGGCAGAGTTGTAGACATTTTTAGGTAGGAATATGTCTAACTTTGAAGATGAAGATTCAATGAATAGTCAAAGAAACAAACTTGATCCTGATAGTTTCGTCTAATCAGGAAGAAAGAGTTGAAATTTAAACCCTAAGTCAGTGAAAAGAATATTCAGTGCGATATTGATGGGTGGAATGGTCTCGGCATCTATGCTGGGCCAGGCCACCCGTTATATGTATCTGTCAGGCACCGGTGTGGATAACCCTGTAAAATGGGATTTCTTCTGCAGCGAAGGAGCAAACAGTGGAAAGTGGACCACCATCAATGTGCCCGGCCATTGGGAAACCCAAGGATTCGGTGGTTACAATTACGGCCATGACCGCGAACCATACAATGAGAAAGGCTTCTACCTCTACGAGTTTGAGGTTCCTGCAAGTTGGAAAGGTAGTGATGTCTACATCAACTTCGAAGGCTCCATGACCGATACCGATGTACGTATCAACGGAGAGAGTGCGGGCCCTACGCATCAAGGATCATTCTATCCCTTCAAATTCAACATCACACCGTTGCTGAAACCGGGAAAGAATCTGATTGAGGTGGCTGTGACAAAGGAGTCGGCCAACAGAGATATCAATCTTGCGGAGCGCAGAGCTGATTATTGGATTTTCGGGGGAATTTTCCGTCCTGTTTATCTCACCGCACTCCCGTCAAAATTTATCGACAGAGTGGCGATTGATGCCCGCCATACAGGAGAGCTGCGAATGGAGGTTGTAGCAAATACCCCCGATATTCAGGGTCTTAAAACTGAAACCACCATCTACGATTCAAAAGGGAAGCGAGTGGCCGGTCCGTTTGTTGGAGAGCCATCAGGGAAAGAGGCCGTATTTGAGATAACTGCTCATGTCAGCAATCCCTCTCAATGGACATCGGAGACA
Source organism: uncultured Porphyromonadaceae bacterium (assembly GCA_947178685.1). The sequence goes on along the minus strand of CAMWZE010000471.1, from coordinate 14 downwards.
CCGGTGCTCTACAA
>CAMWZE010000470.1 GCA_947178685.1 uncultured Porphyromonadaceae bacterium | reverse complement strand
GTTCTGGGAGCTTTGGGAGTTCTGGGAGCTTTGGGAGTTCTGGGAGCTTTGGGAGTTCTGGGAGCTTTGGGAGCTCTCAGTTCTCTCAGTGCTCACAGTTCTCACAGAGCTCCAAAAGCTCTTAGTGCTCTTAAGAGCGGGAATAGTTGGGTGCTTCCTTGGTGATTGTTACGTCGTGGGGGTGGTTTTCGATAACGCCGGCAGAGGTGATTCTCACGAAGCGTGCGTTATGAAGCGCATCAATGTTTTTCGCACCACAATACCCCATTCCGGAACGCAGGCCTCCGAGAAGCTGATAGATTGTCTCTGCGAGAGTGCCCTTGTAGGGGACACGTGCTACAATACCCTCCGGCACGAACTTGCTACTGTCGGAAGTGCCGCTTTGGAAATATCTATCCTTAGAGCCGGCTTCCATAGCTTCGATGGAACCCATGCCACGATAGGCCTTGAATTTACGACCATTGTAGATGATGGTCTCGCCGGGGCTTTCCTCTGTGCCGGCAAGCATGGAGCCCATCATCACGCAGTCTGCTCCTGCAGCGATTGCTTTCACAACATCGCCTGAATAACGGAGACCGCCGTCGCCAATCACGGGCACACCATGACGAGCAGCTACCTTAGCACAGTTGAAGATGGCGCTCAACTGAGGCACACCAACACCGGCAACGATGCGGGTGGTACAGATGGAGCCGGGACCGATGCCCACCTTGATGCCGTCCGCACCGTTCGCGATGAGATATTCGGCAGCTTCAGCAGTGGCAATGTTTCCGACGAGCACATCTATCTGAGGGAAGTTGGCCTTGACAGCTTTAAGAGTGTTGACCACATTTGCAGAATGGCCGTGAGCAGTGTCAATGACCACAGCATCAACCCCTGCATTCACGAGAGCCTCCACACGTTTGAGAGTGTCGGCCGTCACGCCAACACCACCGGCAACGCGGAGACGCCCTTTATCGTCTTTGCAGGCATTGGGATAATCCTGAATCTTAGTGATGTCGCGGTATGTTATGAGGCCGATAAGCTTATTGTTGTCGTCCACAACCGGAAGCTTCTCGATCTTATGGCGGAGCAGGATGTCGGAAGCTTCGGCAAGACTCGGATTTTTAGTTGTAATGATGTTTTCCTTAGTCATTACCTCGTCGATAGGAAGCTCCATGTCTGTCTGAAAGCGGAGGTCACGGTTAGTCACGATACCCACCAGTTTACCTTCACCATCCACAACAGGGATGCCGCCGATATGATTTTCATGCATCATTCGGAGCGCATCTCCCACAGTCTGGTCAGGAGTGATTGTGACAGGGTCGAAAATCATACCGCTTTCCGCACGCTTCACTTTTCTTACCATAGCAGCCTGCACATCGATAGGCATATTCTTATGGATAACGCCTATACCACCCTGGCGAGCAATTGCGATTGCCATAGCAGCCTCGGTCACAGTGTCCATGGCAGCTGAGACAATAGGTATGTTGAGAGTGATGTTACGTGAGAAACGGGTCTGCACATTCACCATGTTCGGAGTTACTTCCGAATATGCCGGGACGAGGAGGACGTCGTCGAAGGTCATCCCTTCCTCATTGACTTTTTCAGTTAAAAATGACATTCTAAATCAGTTTTTGTTTGTTGAACGGAGAGCTTGGAGGAGAGAGGAAGATGATCAGAAATGTTTCAGTTTTTCAGAGATGAGCACAGTCTGGGATCTGTCAGGACCAACGGAGATAACACCGACGGGCACTTCAGTCAGTTCCTCAACTTTTCTCACATACGCCTTGGCAGCCTCGGGGAGCTCGTCGAAACTCTTGATACCGGTTATATCCTCTTTCCAGCCATCCATCTCGATATATACCGGCTTGCAGCGAGCAAGTTTGGCGATAGTGGAAGGGGGAGTATCGATTATTTGGCCGTCAAGTTCGTAGTGAGTGCAAATCTTCACTTTGTCAAGACCGGAGAGGACATCGAAAAGCATAAGAGCCCAGAAATCGATTCCGGCGAGACGGCTTGTATAACGAGCCACGACAGCATCAAACCAACCCACACGACGCGGGCGACCGGTCACGGTGCCGTATTCATGACCACGCTCACGAATTTCATGAGCTATTTCATTATGGAGCTCCGTAGGGAACGGACCTTCACCAACACGTGTGCAGTAAGCTTTGGCCACGCCGACTACATTCTCAATCCATTTCGGAGAGATACCGGCACCGACCGGAACACTTGCCGAAGAAGGAGTGGAAGAGGTCACGAACGGATATGTGCCGTGGTCGATGCAAAGCATCATTCCCTGCGCGCCTTCGAAAAGGATTTTCTTACCCTCTTCACGTAGAGCCTTGTTGATGAGGGCAGAAGTGTCGACGATTCTTGGTCCGAGAATAGCGGCGATTTCCATATATCGGTCGTAGACGGTCTGGAAATCATATTCAGGCAGCCCGAGAGCCTTGAGTTCGATATTCTTCTGAGCAAGCGCATCGCGGAGACGCTCAGCGAAATATTCCGGTTCGAGAAGGTCTCCCATGCGGAGACCAATGCGGCTGTATTTGTCGCAATAAGCCGGACCGATACCCTTTTTTGTAGTGCCAATAAGTTTTCCCCCTTTAAGGCTCTCATAAGCTCCGTCAAGGTCAGAATGCCAAGGCATCACCATTGCAGCGCGATCAGATATGTAGAGC
>CAMWZE010000469.1 GCA_947178685.1 uncultured Porphyromonadaceae bacterium | reverse complement strand
TTTCAATTCTGATACAGGAAACAAAAATGGTAATCCCACTTCAACAAGTTTTCATGTCAGGAACTCAGAAGATCCTAGTCAAGTTGTGGACATCGTAATAGATATATTTCCCAGAGATAGTCAAATTTTCCTTTCGGCTCATCCCAGAATAGTTATTGATGGTGAAGAAATAGGCAAGATAAAGGCATTGGAAACCAAATGGAATGCATGTGGATTGTTTACCAGAATAAGAGTATCAGAAGAAATGGGCGTAGTGGAGGATGACCGCTATTGTTTCTCGTTAATGGTTCAAGGCATAAGCGACCCAAATGGACCGTCAAAATATGTTTGGAAGAGGTATATTGAAATTCTTAAAAGCGATACATTTCAAGCATGGAATAAAATAGTTGCATTGTCTATACCCAAATATGCAGTCCCAATCTAATCAGCCAAGCCGATCCACAACTCTGTAATCAATTCCTCCGCAGGTACATCGGTGGGGGAATTGAGGTATTTCTCCATATACGGTGCTGTTATGTCAATACTTAAATCACTATTGTTAATTGTTGTAATAACCTCATCATAAAATGAGGTTAAGTCATCATAGTTGCCTTTGTGTGTAAATACGGCATATTTTCGTGCCGGAATTAATCTCCAACCAATACTACCGGATATGTCTTTATTGAGTTCTGACGAACGGATTCCTTGAAATAAGACACCGGAAATGAATGTTCCCGAATCTTTATCATCAGAAATATACCGATCTATTGCAAAACCAACATATCCTGACACTTTAGCTTTTGGAAATTTTGTCGAAACAAATGCTTCGATTTCATCCCAATTATCCGTCTCAAATTCACAGGTTGAGCACTCATCATAATGAGCCTCCAACTGTTTGTAAAAGAGTAAGCATTCGGACATATACTCTTTCCTGAAAGGAAGATGAATGGCTGAATCATTGACAATCATGCTTCTGAGAGAGTCGATATTAGCGACACCGTTTTTTCGCATCAGCCTATAAATCCCGTTCGGACAGTTAAAACCTAATGAGTATGCCGCTTGCGCTTTTGAAACGGCAGGGTATAATCTGAATATACGAGCCGCATATTCGGCACGTCTTTGGGAAACATAGTTCACCAGACTCTGACCGATATATGCTTTAAAATAATCTCGTAAACTGCGCGCGGACAATCCGGACGCATGTGCCAATGATGATACTGAAGTGGCATCGTTGAAATCCTTGTCACATATACCATCAAAAGCAGCCGACTCTTCAATGTGCCTTAACACCACTTGAAGTTTCTTTTCAATATCCTTCGGAATTATTCCCATTACGCGTTAGATGTCTGATTTTTAAAGTACAAAATTACGAAAATCTATGATTTTGGGCGTATTATAGTCTGAAACTTATATACTATTTATGCTAAAGCACCAAGTGATTTGAAGGTAAGATAACAAGTTGCGGATAACTCCGACTGAGATGTCAGTGCTATCCGCCTGATGAGGTGTTGCTTAAATTATTTCTTGTTCAGAATACCGGGATTGATATTCCCATAGCGTTGGAAGTGAGCAAACAGTTTATCCATCTGGTCTGCCGTGTGTACCGGTATTCTTTCCTTTGTCGATTTACTTTCACGCAGTTTCTGTTCGATGGTGCGAACATGGGTGCTTTCAAAAGGTTTCTCAAACACTTTCTTAACAAATCGGGCGATAACTCCACCCTGCAAGCGTAGGAATTTGCCAACGTTATAGCCAAGGTGCTTTAAGTCTTCCTTAGTGAGATGATTGCTTCGTAGATTTACGGGCGTGAACGGTGGAGCGGCATTAACTGTCCATATCTTTGCATTGTGGTGGAGCTTGTGTAACTCATCAACTTCCAGATAGGGCTGCATCATATGGGTTATGTAAGCACACAGAAATTCTATCTGAGCGAGGCTGAATTTCATATCTTCTTCTTGAAGTTCCTTATGTGCTGTTTCACATTGCTTCTTCTGAACGAGAATCTCATTGGGAATCTCACCATGCTCCTTACGGATTTCGTATGCCTTCAAAGCCTCTTCAAGTTCATTGAGAAAGTATGGCTGACCGTCAGCTGATACATATACATCATGCTCCTCATGCTCTATAAGGAATTTTCCATTATCCTGAGGAATACGATTTTCAAAACCTATTGATGAAAAGCAGCCAACGGGAGTGCCATAATGAGGCTGCACTCTGACGTGAGTATTTCCGCGTTTAATCTCCTCTTGAATATTGGCAGGCTGTAACGATAACCATTCGTGATATGCTTCCTCAATTTCCTCAAATGATTTCCCATTCATATACTCCTCTAAAGGATGGACTGTTGTCACCATGAGGAATAAAGTTATGACGACCTACCGAGTTTTCTTCGGGGTAATCATCATCACGATTGTCAAAGTAGGCTTTCTCTGCTAGTATTTCATCATCAGCCAGTCCGTCGCCAACATAAGCCTCCGAACCATCCGCAAAACGGATATGAGAGAATCCGTCGTCATGACAATCAACAACCTCAAATTTGTCATTTGCAGGTTTTTCGTCAAACTCCACATCATCCTCACTAACTTCATATTCCAAAGTAGGAGCGTCAGAGGTGCATTGCATCATTTCAACAGATTCATCATTTGCCGGAATAGCGACCTGTTCACCATTCGGCATCTCTGCAA
>CAMWZE010000468.1 GCA_947178685.1 uncultured Porphyromonadaceae bacterium | reverse complement strand
CTCATCATCTCTTAGTCGTAGTCTTGAGCTATGATGTAATTGCTTAAGTCAGTTTCTATGTCAACATAACGATAGTTGGGGAGTACATGGGCGGATGCGGCATCTTTAGCCACGGGTGCAGCTGGTTTTGCCTCATTCTGCTTCGAATCGCAGGAGGGGAGGGCAATGCACATGGATAGTGCCATAGAGAAGGCCGCGGCTCTGAGGATAATTTTTTTCATTATAAGTTATCAGTTGTTATTGTTGTTCATTGTCAGGAAGGCGAGGAGAATCCTTTTTTTTCATTCCGGATGAGCCTACTCCCTTGCAGGCATGGCCGGTGAGGAAAGAGTGAGATTTGGAGAATATCACCCTAACGGAAAGCAAAAGTAATGCTATTCCACAAAATCCCATCACCAATAATGTTAATTTCACTTTTTTTAAATCTGTTTTAACATTTTAGAATCCACGGTTAGCGACAGGCAGCCATAGAGCCGTGGAAAAAAGGTGTACGCACCGGATGCCGAAGTTGCCCGGAGGCCGGTGTGGCTTTCCTATCACACTGCAAAATTAGGAAAAAACAGTAAAATAAAAAAGAAAAGCACAAATATAATGGTTTGTTTCACCCTGAAAAATCAACAATAGCACGTTTATGTTTGCCAAGATGGAAAATTTTATGTACTTTTGGGAATCTCTTAGGAGACACGTTGTGTAATGCAATACGTGTCTCCGTCATGAAACATCGAGTATAAACCCTTACTAAAATCAAATACAATGGAAGTAAAAGATTTGAAGCCGGCCCTCATATGGGAGTGCTTCGACGAGATTACTAAAGTGCCCCGTCCCTCATGTCATGAAGAGCAGATCAGAACCTATCTGCTTGATTTCGCCAAGAAACATGGTATCGAGGCAAAAACCGATAAGGTGGGTAATGTTGTGATGGTCAAGCCTGCAACAAAAGGCCATGAGAATGCTCCTACAGTAGTGCTTCAGTCGCATATGGATATGGTGGCTGAAAAGAACAGTGATGTAGACCACGATTTCATGAAGGATCCGATAGCTACCTATATCGACGGCGACTGGGTTAAAGCCAAAGGCACCACACTCGGTGCAGACAACGGCATCGGCATGGCGGCCGCCCTCGCAGTCATGGCTGACGACACCCTCGAGCATGGTCCGGTGGAGGCGCTCTTTACAGTGAATGAGGAGATTGGCCTTGAGGGCGCTCAGAATCTGGGTAAGGATATGATAAAGGGTGAGATTCTCGTCAACCTCGATTCGGAGGATGACGGCGAGATATTCGTAGGATGTGCCGGCGGCATCGACACGACGGCGGTATTTACCTACAACCGCAGTTTTGCACCCGGGAATTTCTATTATGTAAAGGTAAAGGTGAGCGGTTTGCTCGGTGGCCACAGTGGTGGTGATATCCATCTCGGGCGAGCCAATGCCAATAAGGTGCTCGCGCGCTTCATGTGGGAATGTTCCAAGAAGTGGGATATTGAGGTAAGCTCCTTCAACGGCGGCAACCTCCGCAATGCTATTCCGAGAGAGGCCGAGGCTGTGTTTGGCATCCATAGCGACCACAAGGGGGAGATAGAGAAAGCTTTGGCGAAATACTCCAACGAGATAATCAATGAATATAAAGGTGTGGAGCCCTCTATGCAACTCACTATTGAGAGTGTGGAACGTCCGGAATATTGCATAGATTCCAAGACCTCACTGGCACTTGTGAGAGCTCTCTATTCAGCGCCTCACGGAGTGATATCCATGAGCAAGGACCTTGAAGGCCTTGTGGAGACATCCACCAACCTTGCTGCTGTAAAGATGGAGGGAGACAACAAGATTAAGGTGACTACCTCACAGCGCTCGTCGGTAGAATCGCGCAAGAACGATATCGCGGGTCAGGTTGAGGCCCACTTCCAGCTTGCGGGCGCGGAAATAAGCCATTCGGACGGCTATCCCGGTTGGGCTCCCAACATGGATTCAAAGATTATGAAGATTGCAGGAGAGGCCTACGAGGAGCTCTTCGGAGTTAAACCCGCCATTAAGGCAATACATGCCGGCCTTGAGTGTGGTCTTTTCCTTGCCAAGCGTCCGCACCTCGACATGGTGAGCTTCGGCCCGACCATGACAGGAGTGCATTCACCCGACGAACAGCTCTTGATTCCGACAGTTGATAAATTCTGGAAGCATCTCGTGCTCGTGTTGAAAAAAGTGGCTGAGTCATGACTCCCGTAAGGCTCCCGGCGATAATAATTCTTCTGCTCCTTTTGTCTTTCGGCGTAAAGGGGCAGAAGAAAGATGTGCTAGTCGGTGTGCTTGACGCTCTTGTGGAGAGCCAGACAGGCCCGGCAGACCTTTCAGCCGATGGTGATGCCGCCACCGATCCGGACCGCTACAACAAGCTTACTGATAGAGACTTCGTTAAAGTGGCAAAGGAGCTCGGTGTGGAGGTTGCGGCTATCAAGGCTGTGGTTCTTATCGAGACAGGCAACCAGATGAAAGGTTTCTGTGCTCCGGGCATACCGGTGGTGAATTTCGACAAGACGATGTATAACCGCTACAAGTCTAAAGTTAAGTCGAAGGGGGGAGCCAAGGGAGAGAAAGTTCCGTCAGGAATCACAGGCCATGCCTTGCGCGAATGGACACAACTTATCAATGCAAGAAAAGTGAATCCGCAGGCTGCCAATATG
>CAMWZE010000467.1 GCA_947178685.1 uncultured Porphyromonadaceae bacterium | reverse complement strand
CTCCGCTCCTGTAAACGAGGATCTCAAGATAATTGACCGTAACGCACGCCGGCTGCTATCGCTCGTAAACCAACTTCTCGACTTCAAGAAGGTGGAGGATAATGCACTCCCGATGGGTTTCAGACATGAGCGGGTGGTGCCGTTGGTGGAGAGTGTGGCCGACCGTTTCCGCCCCTCCCTTGAGCATAAAGGGATATCGCTTGAGGTTGACTGTCCCGATTCCGATCTCATGGCCGATATAGATCCGGAGGCGATAACGAAACTTGTGAGCAACCTGCTCAATAATGCCAGGAAATTCACGAAAGACCGTATCGCTGTGGAGTGTAAGCTTATGCCTGACGGGCAGCATTTCATGATAAGCGTTGCCGACAATGGCATCGGTATAACGAAGGAGAACCGCGACAAGATATTCAAGCCATTCTTTCAGGTGCTCGACAATATCAATGAGTCGAAGGGTGGCACAGGACTCGGGCTTTCAATCGTGAAGAGTGTGGCAGATGCTCATGGAGGCAGTATAGAGTTGGACAGCACTCCGGGTAAGGGGTCGCGTTTCACAGCCGTGTTGCCGCTTAATCAGGCTAATGTGCTTCCTGCGGAGATGGCAAATGGCAGCATGGAGGAGGTTTTGCCCGACCATTCTGTTATGGCTGCCGGGGATGTTGAAACGAAGCCGGTGCTTCTTGTGGTTGATGACAATGAGGAGATGTTGCGCTTCATTGCCACTAACTTCGAGAGCGGCTACACTGTAGTGACCGCTATGAACGGCAAGGAAGCGCTTGACTGTATGAAGACTCATAAGGTGAGCATGATAATATGCGACTGGATGATGCCTGTGATGGATGGCGTGGAGTTCCTGAAGGCCATCCGTGAGAATGAGAATTACAGCCATATCCCCTTTGTGATGCTGACGGCTAAGACTGACAACACATCGAAGATCGAGACAATGCGTCACGGAGCGGATGCGTATGTGGAGAAGCCTTTCTCCATCGGTTATCTTGAGGCGCGGATAGAGAATCTTTTGGAGATGCGCAGGAAGCTCAGGGAGAAATATTCCCATTCACCTCTGGAGCCGATCACCACGTTGGCTCCCACGCAGGTTGACAATGAGTTGCTTACCCGTCTTCAGGAATTGATCGACGAGCATCTGGCCAATCCGGAACTGAGTGTCGATTTTCTTGCGGAGAATCTTGGCATAAGTCGCAGCGGACTCTACGACAAGATACGAAGTCTGGCGGATGTGACGCCGCATGAGCTGATACAGTTGTCGCGGCTCAAGAAAGCGGCCGAGTATCTTGCGGAGGGAAAATACCGTGTGCAGGAGGTAAGTTACATGGTAGGCATCAGCAACAGCAGTTATTTCTCCCGTCTCTTCCAGAAGCAGTTCGGTGTGAAGCCCTCCGAATTCAAAGGATAATCCTTCGTTTATTGGACTTTCCGGGTATATTAATTAATTTGTGACACGTACTTAATTACCATAGTGAAAAGGGGCTCTAATGAGCCGTCACCTGAATCGTCAGGAGTTAAGAAATGAGGATTTTTTTGAAATTGGAAGCCTAATTAATCTCTTTTGAAAAATATATAGCCGAGCCGATTCAGACACTACGATAGTCTGTGCAATCTCTTTTCTGCCCTTTTTTGTCGGAGTAAGACATATATTGTGTATCTTTGCTCCGCGGTTAGGTGATTATATTTCATTATAGCAACACAAAGTTACTTAATCGCAGGGAGACTTCGGTCGGATCTTAGAATTAGAAGATTAAGATGAAATTCGATATAGCTAAACTTATAGGAGAGACAACCGATTACGACAAAAAACGGGAGTTGGAGATACGCCGGCCTAAAAGCTGGTGCAAGAGTGTCAGTGCTTTTGCCAATGGAAATGGAGGCTCCCTGATATTTGGAATTGCAGATGACGATACTGTAGTCGGAGTTGAGGATGCTCACAAGACGGGCGAAAAATTCAGCGAGATTGTTAAGTAGAAAATTGACCCTATTCCCCCATTTTATTTCAATTATGAGGTGATAGATGGTAAGACTATCATGATAGTGACTGTCGAACCGGGCGATCAGACCCCTTATTATTATATAGGTGACGGTCAGCAGATAGCTTACTATCGAATGGGAAATGAGAGTATTCCGGCAACGGCTATCAAACTGCGCGAATTGGTGCTCCGAGGCACTAACCGTTCATTCGATAGTCTTTCCACTGAATATAAGTTTGAGAATTATGATTTCTCACGACTAAGGTCTGTTTTTCATTCGCGCACCGGGAAGGAATTTACTGAGAATGATTATGAATCGTGGGGAATCGTTGACCGAAACGGAAAACTCACCAACGCAGGAGCATTGATAGCAAATGAAACTCCAATCAGACATTCCCGTCTTTTCTGTACGCGCTGGAATGGTCTTGATCAGTCGCACGGAATGATGGAAGCTCTGGATGATGAGGAGATTTCCGGAAGCCTTATAAATCAGCTTCAGGAGGGATTGGCGTTCGTAAGACGTAATTCCAGAAAGATGTGGCATAAGAGTCCGGATGGTAGAGTTGAACTGCCTGATTATCCGGAAGACAGCGTACTTGAAGGCTTGGTTAATGCACTTTTATGTAAAGATTTACATAAGAGCGATTGTGTAAAGTCTTGTGTTATGTAAAGTCTCGTCTGCATGATATTGCA
>CAMWZE010000466.1 GCA_947178685.1 uncultured Porphyromonadaceae bacterium | reverse complement strand
TGAAAACAAGATTATTTGCAGGAGCATTATTGCTGGGTGCATATTTGTCATCCTCGGGGGCTCCTGATCAGCCACCACTAAGGGCGATATACAGTTCTCCGGCCATAAATTGGGAGAGTGAGGCTCTGCCGATAGGCAACGGATATATGGGTGCCATGGTGTTTGGTGGAGTTTTTAGAGATGTAATTCAGACAAACGAAAAAACCTTATGGTCCGGTGGTCCCGGAGAGGATGCAAATTACAACGGTGGTCATCTCCGCACTCCCGAAGAGAACCATCAGGCGCTTCAAGAGTTCAGGCATGAACTGCAGAGTCGCGTAAACAAATTCGACAACTCTGCTTACGAGGCATCAGGCAACTGGCGTGATGCAGCTGAATATGATGAAGCTGACCTATACGACAATAACTGGGAGAAGCCGTTATTTGTCAACCGACTTCTTGGTACGAAGGAGCATTTCGGTTCATTTCAGACTCTCAGCGAAATAATAATTGAAGACTTATCGATACCATCGGAAACAACTTTTATTCTTGATAAAAAGCAGAGGGAATATACAGCATACACACGTCAGCTTGATCTTGACCGCGCCGTGCAGAATATATCTTATGATTTCAATGGCGCTCATTTTGAGAGGGATTACTTCATAAGCTATCCTGACAATGTGATGATTATGAAGCTCACTTCCGACAAGCCTTTCTCACGTAGGATTTCATTGTCGACCAAGCATAAGGATTATGATATCAGAACTACTGACAGGGAGCTTATCCTAACCGGATGGCCAACCCCAACCTCGGGTAAAAAGCAACGGGAGAACGATAATTGGCGCGATGGTCTTCAGTATGCACAAGTAGTGGGGGTGCATAGTTCGGATGGTAAATGCAGTTCAGACGGCACGAGCCTGATTATAGAGAACGCGCGGGAAATAATCCTGGTGATGAGTGCCGCCACCAATTACAGGCTATGCAGCGATACTTCGTTCAATTATTTTTCTCCTGACAGTCCGCTTGAGGTGGCGGAAGAAAGGATTGAAGCAGCGCGAGGCAAGACCTACGACACGTTACTGGCAAATCATCAGAGAGACTATAAGGCACTTTACGACAGAAACAAGATATCGATAGGAGGAAATATAAATGTGCCTGAGATAACTACCGACAGCCTTTTGCGTCAACTCTCGGCCGGGAATATATCGAAAGAGTCAAACCGATATCTTGAGATGCTCTATTATCAATATGGGCGCTATCTTCTGATAGCATCTTCGAGGCCGGGATCATTGCCGGCAAATCTTCAGGGTGTGTGGGGTGATCTCCTTGCGAATCCATGGGATGCCGATTACCATACAAACATAAATGTGCAGATGAACTATTGGCCGGCTGAGCCTACAAACCTTTCGGAGTGTCACATTCCGATGGTGGAGTTTGTAAAGAGCCTTGAACCACGGGGAAGCATCACGGCCAGACACTATCATTGCCGTCAGGATGGGGGGCCGGTCAGGGGTTGGACAGCCTATCATGAGGTTAATGCATGGGGCAATACCGCACCGGCACAAAATGGTACCCATAGTGTTTTCCCGGAGGGGGCCGCATGGCTCTGCAATGACATCTGGGAATATTATCGTTTCAATAAGGACAAACAGTTTCTCGACGATTATTTCGGCACTATGAAAAATGCCGCTCTTTTCTGGGTGGATAATCTATGGACCGATGAGCGTGACGGCACTCTTGTGGCGAATCCATCGATGTCGCCGGAACATGGTGCCTTCTCGTTGGGGTGTACGGCCTCTCAGGGGGTGATATATGAACTGTTTGATGCGGTTGAGAAAGCTGCTGAGATTCTTGGTTGTGACAATGACCCGGAAGTGAGGGAGATCTCTTTGGCGAAGTCAAAGCTCTCAATGCCAAAGATAGGTAAAGGCGGACAGTTTATGGAGTGGAAAGATGAGGTGAGACGAGACTTGACCGGAGAGGGCCACTGGGATGAGAATCTGGGTCGTTTTGTGGGCACCCACCGCCATACCAACCACCTCTATTGGTTACATCCCGGTTCACAGATAGTGTCAGGTCGTACCCCCGAGGAAAATAGGTATACGGATGCGATGAAGGTTACTCTTAATACCCGGGGAGATGAGGGCACGGGGTGGAGCCGTGCCTGGAAGTTGAATTTCTGGGCCCGTCTGCGCGATGGCGACCATGCGCATAAGATGCTTAAAAGCTGTATGAATCTCACTTATCCCGGCACAAATGAGGGTGGGGTATATGCAAATCTCTTTGATGCCCATCCACCATTTCAGATTGATGGAAACTTCGGTTTTACGTCGGGAATGTCGGAAATGCTTCTTCAGAGTCAGGGAGATATGATTGAGATTCTTCCTGCATTGCCTTCGGAATGGGAAGAGGGTTCCTTCAAGGGTATGTGTGCCCGAGGCGGATATGAGGTTGATGCCCAATGGGAGAATGGACAGGTGAGCAGAGCAACAATCCATCCAAAGTCAGCAGATACCGACAGTGACTGTGTCGTAAGATTTGATGGAGCCGGCAAGTGTAAAATAGAGGGAGCCTTATCGTATGAACCAATAGATGATAATACGCTTCGCATCAAGCTCAAAAAAGGTACACCGGTTGTAATTGCTTCTCAGTTGATGCCACGCATGTCTCGCTATTTCAAGGAGGAGGTTTTTAAA
>CAMWZE010000465.1 GCA_947178685.1 uncultured Porphyromonadaceae bacterium | reverse complement strand
GAATACGATAAAGATGCCGGCTACTTCGTAGGTCAGGATAAATATGTGATTTACTCCTACGAATATGACGGACTCTGGCAAGACACTCCCGAAGACCGCGCTTTGGCAGAATCGTTCGGTTATGCCACATCCGGAGCAAACTCGGTGATCGGAACTGTGAGGGTAAAAAACCATCATATCGATTATGAAGAGGATGGGGTGACTCCCAAAGATCGCCAAACCATCAATGAAGATGACAAAGTATTCATAGGCAATCGCGCTCCGAAGATTGAGGGTGGTCTTAACAACCGTCTGGGATGGAAAGGGTTTGACCTTTCACTTCTCTTCACTTTCCGATATGGAGGCACACTGACTTCTGACATGCACAACGGCTGGATGAACACCCTTCAGGGAGGCTACAACAACCTGAATGTAGATTACTGGACCCCGGAGAACACAGGTGCCCGCTGGCCGAAACCCACCACTGCAAGCATCTCCAACAAGGGGCTGCTCGCCCGCTACGATGCTTCTTATCTGAAGCTTAGAAACATCACATTGGGCTATAGTCTGCCGAAATCGGTGACTTCAAGGCTAAGCATGCAGTCGGCTCGTGTCTACGTCACAGCTTCCAATCTCTACACTTGGTTCAACTCTGAGTATAGAAAAGATGGTGGAATCGACCCCGAAACCACCAGCACCATCAACCTAACCACACCTCCAACCCGTTCATTTGTGTTCGGTCTTTCACTCAATTTCTGAAAATGATTATGAATAATATAGTTAAAACAACATTATTTGGTCTGGCAGTGTGTCTCACCTGCTCCTGCTCCGATTTTCTCGAAGAGGAGAATCACTCAAAAATCACTCAAGATTTCATGTCAACTCCGAGTGGATTCGGTATGGCGCTCAATTCAGTCTATGCAAGCCTCCGTACCACCTACAGCTATGAGGAGGGGATCCACGGACTCATGAATCCCGGCACAGACGAACTCAAAAACAATATATCCGGCAGCAATCGTTGTGCCACGATTGCCAACTATGATCGCGAACAATATAATGCCAACAACGAATATCCCCGTAAGCTATGGAACGATGCCTACATCAACATCAACACCTTGAACTTCATGATCGAGCATGCTGCGGAAGTAAACGTATCAACAAATGCTCTTTCCGCAGCTCAAAGAGATCAGTATCTCGGTGAGGCATATTTCATGAGAGCATTCAATTACTTTCAGCTTGTGCAGCAATTTGGCGATGTCACTCTGACCACCACCTACAACACTTCACCCTCCACCTCCGCCGAGCGTCATGACATGGTGCAGGTGTATGAGGAAGTGATCATACCCGACCTTCTCAAGGCCATAGAACTATGCTCGCCCAGCCCGCAACTGAACAATCTCGAATCCGGACGTCCTTCAGGCGCCACGGCACGCCATCTGCTCTCCCGCGTGTATCTCACACTGGGTTGGGTCTACGACAAAAATCCCGGCAACCCTATCTACAGTGGCAATACCCAAACAAAGTATTACAATCCCTCTGTGGCTCAAGAATATTATAAAAAAGCCCTTGATATGGCCGAAGGACTTGTAGCCGATGCTCCCTCCTTGGGATTGAGACTTATGGAAAACTTTAGCGATGTCTTTGATGAGGCCAACGATGCTCCTTCCGGAAAGAACAAGGAGGAACTCTTTGTGGCCCGTATGGACTGGGACGACAACACCACATTCGGTGGAAGAAGCACTCTCAATCACTATTTCGTAAACGGATATGACGCATATCTCGGAGAGCGCAACATAAACGATGGCCGTTGCTATTCCTGGATCAATCCCACCAAATACACTTATGACGCTTTCAACAACCGCGATAAAGACACCCGCTACGAGGCTACCTTCCAGACAGTGTGGTATGCCACCAAGACTCAGAAAGGTGGAGAGATCAACTATGTGATCGACGGTAAGGATGAGGTTTTCCAATGGGATTATACGGTAGTGGGCGACACTGCTCTCTATTATCCCGGCTACTATATGTCGGCCGAAGATATCAGGGAAAAGACACAGAACCGTGATGGCAATCATTATATAATCTTCACACCCGACGCCTACAACGGACGAGCCATCTTCCCGACAATAATGAAGTTTCTCGACAGGACAAGAACAAATTTCAACGATAATACCGATCGCTCGTTCATAATATTCCGTCTCGCCGAAACTTATCTTCTCGGTGCCGAGGCCGCATTCAAATTGGGCAACAATGCAAAAGCCGCTTCACTCATCAACGTGGTGCGTGAACGCGCGCGAAATAAGGCAACTACTGCTCCCGGGGCTCTGGATGTGACAGCCGGCGATATCACTCTCGATTTTATTCTTGAGGAGCGCACACGCGAGCTTCTTGGCGAACACTGCCGCTGGGCCGATCTCGCACGCACCGGCACTCTGATTGATCGTGTCAAGAAGTATGATGATGGCAAAGCCAACGAAAACATCCTTGCCGACAAGCATTGGCTCAGGCCGATTCCACAGCAGATGATTGACCGTGTCACCACAGGCACCCCTTATCCTCAGAATCCCGGCTGGTAATGTACCGGCCAAGAGAATATTATAATAATTATCATAAAGATTAATATCTGAAACATCCGAATAATGAAACTGTTATTGACATTTGTCACACTCCTGATGATTCCGGCATCAATGCTCGGTAGCAATC
>CAMWZE010000464.1 GCA_947178685.1 uncultured Porphyromonadaceae bacterium | reverse complement strand
CTCCCAGGCCATCTCTCCTCCTATATTCACAAATGAATTACGGTTGAGGAGATTAACCAGTCCGTTGCCGGCATAGGTGAATTTCACCGGCTGATACACCTTGCGCACCTCAAGAAGTTTCGGTGTGACGCGACGGTCGGGAGTGACGATACCGTTTATACAGAAGTCAGCGTCATTCGGAGTGTCGCCAAACTGACCGCCGTAATAGAAATTGTTCTGATCCTCACCCGGCTTGTTAAGACCCTGATCTACCCAATCCCACACACAGCCACCTATCATTCTCTGTGAATCATAGATATAGTCCCAGTATTCCTGGAAGTTGCCCATAGCGTTACCCATGGCATGCGCATATTCACACATGATGTAGGGTTTCTGCTGGCCATTTTTATCCCTCTCTATCATAGAAGGGACTGAGGGATACATATTGGAGTCGATATCCGCAACATCATTGAAGCCCTCGTAATGGATAGGACGGTCGTCTATTGCCTTCGCAGCCGCATAGACATCCTTGAAATTGCTTCCGGCTCCACACTCGTTGCCCATCGACCATATTATTACGGATGGATGGTTCTTGTCGCGCTCAACCATACGCACCATACGGTCTACCATAGCAGGAATCCAGCTCTCTCGGCGACTTATCACATGATTTCCGTGACATTCGATATCCGCCTCATCAATTGTATAAAGCCCGTAATAATCGTAGAGAGCATACATCTTCGGTGAATTGGGATAGTGGGACGTACGCACAGTGTTCACATTATGTGTCTTCATCAGTTCCACATCCTCTATCATCGACTCAACCGGTATATATTTACCAAACTGGGGATGTGTATCGTGACGGTTCACACCCTTCATGAATATACGGTTGCCGGTAACATAAAGCTGATTATTCTTTATCTCCACATCACGAAGTCCGTAAGGCACTGAGGTTGCCTGAAGCACATTGCCGTTAGCATCGAGAAGTTCAAGCGTAAGATTGTAGAGGAAAGGATCCTCAGCACTCCAGAGGTTGGGGTTGTTCACCTTAAGAACGCCACTGCCGATGGCATCCTTACCTTTGCCACCACCGGTCACCGGGATTTTGGCTGATGCCACACGCACTCCGTTATCGAAGAGATGAGCCTGCACCGCACATCCTTTAGGCAGCGCACCCTGAGAAGCCACCTTTACATCCAAGTTGACATCGGCTGAATTATAGCCGTTAGGGAAAGTTGTCTTCGCATAGAAGTCGCGTAGATGAGTCTTGGGTGCTGCGGTGAGATACACATCTCTGTGGATACCGCTCAGACGGAACATATCCTGATCCTCCAGATAACTTCCATCGCTCCAGCGATACACCTCAACTGCGAGGGTGTTCTCACCCGGTTTTACATATGACGTGATATTGAATTCAGCATCGTTGTTGGCACCCTGACTGTAACCGACTTTCTTTCCATTCACCCACACATACATCGCGCTGTAGCAACCGTCGAAATGAAGGAATATCTCCTTACCGCTCCAGTCTTTCGGAATTGTAAACTGGCGACGATAGCTTCCTACGGGATTTGGCTCATCCTGACAGGTGTAACCCTTCTTTGTCTGAATGAAAGGTGGATTGTTGAAGTAAGGATATGTGATATTGGTATAGATAGGCACTCCATAACCGAGATTCTCCCAAGTGGAGGGCACAGGGATTTCTGCCCAGTCGCTTACATTGTAACCCGGTTTATAGAAATCTTTGGGTCGCTCGGAGGGCTGTTTCACCCAATTGAATTTCCAATTGCCGTTGAGCGACTTATACCATGGCGACACGGGAGTCTCCCATGGTTTTGCAGCTGAGGGAGAGGATAATGCCGTGGGTAGATCCGGATAAGAGACAAACGTGGCATGTCCCGGCTCCTTGTTGATAGCGAAGACAGTCTCATTTTCCCAATCATAAGGACTGGAGGTACGGATAGCCTCACGTTCGGGCTTAATATCTGATTTCACAAAATGCCAACGCTGGTTCTTGCTGCCGGTGGTGGGCTGTTGTTTCACCGGCTCACCCGGCTGGCCATCGTCGGCATAACTGATCGACAATCCTGATGTCACCGATGTAAGGATAAAGCTACCGTTTTCCGCAGGCACAGCTTTCCATTGTTGATTAGGATTACCCAAGGATGCCGGATACTGGGCTATGGTGTAAGGTCCCTTTTGACCGCAGTTGTCAATGGCCTGATCCTCTATGGCACTTGTGAAAAGCCATATACCATCTTCCACTTTGGTAGGATACCACACCTGCGAAGGAACGTTGTTCTGACGTGTGTTGATGAAGATCGTGGCTCCGGAGTCGCGGTTATCCTGATTGTCAAGCACCAGACCGTTGTCTCCCACTATATAGTAGAGAGCATTCTGGTCAAGATTCTGTGCGAATCCCGCTAACGAAGCTGATAAAAGTATTGTAGTTAAAAATCGTCTCATAATAACAGATCCATTAAGTCAACAGGCCTCCCGCACTATAAATGCCACGGAAGGCCTGAATAACTAAATTAAACCAATAAGTAGCTACGAACAATTAATGATCATATGTCTGTTACATTCTACGGCGATCTCCGCCTCAGTTTTTCAGTCATAATGTCAGTACATTACTCCTTCAAATCAGATGCAGATCTCATCCGTAGAATCTCGCATCCATTATGACATTAATTATCCGCAGCTACTTAATAAAC
>CAMWZE010000463.1 GCA_947178685.1 uncultured Porphyromonadaceae bacterium | reverse complement strand
GTATGTACACATCTGGGATTTTTGTCATAAAACTCCGGGGATCACTGACTGCTTCACCGCTATCCTAGGATAACTTAAATTGCATCATACGGAGATATTGCCTCGCATCTCAATATCTCTCGTCGTCAGCTTCAGAGAGTCAGAAAAATATGTAACGAACACTAAATAAAATATTAAGTATATGAAGATTTTTTATGTTTCCAGTGTCTTGATTGCCATGACTCTTGTATCATGTCAAGAAGACAACTCATTTTTCAATGAACTAACACCAATAAGAGCATATGATACTGACGCACGAATAATGGCGCAGTTTGTGGAAGTTGATAATACTACAGGAACTTATGTGCTAAATCCTGATAAGAAGATCACGGCATCCGACTATGTAATAAATAAAAGTCGGGAGGAACTTATGGAAGTCAGCCAGATCAACAAAGACCGCTTTCTTAGAGAAATGGAGGAAGTCAACAATCAGCTGTTGGTAGTCAAACGTTCAGGTCTGACAAGTTCGTTCATCTATTCAACACAGACAGCAGATGTAGTGATAGACGGTGATGAAGATGACTCGTTCATTTTGTCAAGACGTATCGAGGAGCCTTATACACGGAATAGGCTTGCCTCATTGATCTTGTCAGAGGGTGAGAGAAAAAGTACCAACTTCTTCTCTCAGTCAGATATGGTGATGACTGTCAGTGCCGGAAATACCTCTGCTTTCTATTGTGCACAGGTGACGCTTGGAGATCAGAATGACGAGGATGCTGAAATAATATACATATCAGGAGTAAAATCCTTTATTTCTGAACACTCCTATAGACTTGTATCACCGTCAATAGTCGACAGTAATAAGACCATCAGTGGAATGACGATTATTGGCACCGGAAACATAATAGTCTCAATTTCCAGATGAAATCACGTATCCTCTCATTATTGGCCCTTATGGGAATATTATTTGTATCCTGTGAGGGTCGCACAGGGTATCTTGATGATGGACAATTATCTACTGTTTCTCTCTTAACTGAATCGGAATGGCTCATGTCGTATGCTGATTACAGCCATAGGGAAGAATATTTTTATGATGAATATACTCATATATATAGATTTGAGAAAACAGGAAAAGGCTGGTTTGCAAACGGATCTTTTTCGGATATCTCCAAGAAAGAAAATATGACAAATTTTCACTGGACATTCACAACAGAGAATTTTGCAGTGATATACATCACAGTTAGTACCGGCGAAGGATATTGGGACACATATTGGCTTATTGAAAAACTTACCCCTAATGAACTGTGGGTACAGGAAGCACCACAGGATCCGGTGCTCTACCCAAATCAAGAGAAGAGATATTACAAGTTTAAGGCTCGTAGAATACCCAAATAGATTATCCTTATAATATAGCGTACTGTGAGAAAACATTTCTAATTCCGGCAAGTTATCACAGTATCGGGCAGCGACGCGAAAGCTGACACTGGTGGCGGTTATCTTTGAGTTTAGTAACCTTACCACGGCACAAAGGTATCTCCGACTGCTTGACCGCTATCCTCGGATAACTGATACTGCATCATACGGAGATTTAGCCTAGTATCTCAAGATCTCTCGCCATCAGCTTCAGAGAATCAGAGAAATTATAGCATTAGGGATACAAACAAAACTAACATATAAAGGAATATAATGGTATATGAAACATCTGATTCTTATAATTTCGTTGACAGTTATATTGAGCTGTTGTCAAACTTTATCGAATACCTCCAATGAAAGAATAATTCATGGATATACCTATGACAACACATCAGGAGAAGGACTTAATGGGACTTTTGTGTACAATCTTACTCAAAGAATGATGACAGTTGCAGATTCAACCGGCAGATTTGAACTAAAAGTAAATGATGGTGACTCCATCCGGTTTAAGTATGTGGGAATGAAAGACAGTGTGATACTTATATCAAAGAAAACGCCTTCAAATTTACAAGTTGGACTGGATACTGCCAATACAACCCTAATAGGTAATGAAATAGTCCGAACACGTTCATCTGATTTATTGAAAGACAGCCTATACGGGATGATTCAGTCCTCACTTACTGAAAATGACAGTCGAACTCCTTTCTATTATTTCAACGAAGAATGGATTCCAGGAGCGAATATAAATATGATCTGTGAGGATTCAATATCAAATATAGAGTTGAAGGTTGATGAGTATGGGAACAAGGCTATTTTTGTGTCGCTTCCATCAAACTTACTCGATACATTAAAGACTCATATCAACGAAGTCTACAAAGATATATGGGTTGACTATGATCCATCGTGCGAGTTCCCCGGAGGGAACGGTAAGCTCTTGGAATGGCTTAAGGAGAATATCCGAATTCCGGAAGGATTCAAGGGTAGAGAACGTGTCGTTGTTGGATTCACGGTTCTTCCTGATGGCACCGTTACCGAAGGACATATTATTAAACCCAACGTAGACGATAGGCTTAATAAAGAGGCGTTAAGATTAGTGCAAGCATTACCCCGGTTTTACGTTGAATACTATACTCCTGTAAAGGAGCCGATCCATCGAGCATTGCCAATTGTTTTTGAAAAGGATGTAAGTGTTAAAGGTTGTTCGGCTGCACATTATGTCAATGGCTGGTATCCGGTGGCGGACTTTCCCGAGAATAAGATTGAGGGAGAGGCATTTGTTACGACAAAAGATTTTG
>CAMWZE010000462.1 GCA_947178685.1 uncultured Porphyromonadaceae bacterium | reverse complement strand
AGGCGATCTTTGAAACCGCTTTTCAGTTATAATAGAACCCTATTACGCCTTCAAATCGGTGTCAAATCTCATCCGTATATGTCACCAATCAATTATATCATTAATTTATGACACATACTTAGTGAAATTGTCCAAACTTCTTTCTTGAAGTTATATTACCATCCGGGAGTCTGGGGCAGACCGGTCTTGACCTGCTCGGTATAGGGGATCGGGAAGAAGTAGTTCTTCGGACCGTTGAATACGCGACGCGGATATGTCTCGGCAGCTCCATAAACAAACATGTTGGCCTGTTCGGGATGAATTGTGACGCCGTAGAGGTTGTATACCTGCTGATAGCGGGGAAGGTTTACCTCGGAAGCCGGAGTCTTGCCCTCGAAGAGTTTCCAGCGACGCTCGTCGAAGTAGCGGTGGTCTTCGAAACAGAGCTCGATGCGGCGTTCGTTCTGTATACGCTCGCGGAGTTCAGCCTGACTCATACCGGAGTAAGCAGGCATACCTACACGGGCACGCACCTGATTCACATACTGGTATGCATCGTTTGTGCGACCGGCCTCATTGAGAGCTTCGGCAGCGTTAAGAAGCACCTCGCCATAGCGGAAGATAGGACATGCCTTCGGGTTGTCGGTGGGTGAGTTCCACGATATGTTGGAGACGTATTTCTTTACATAATAGCCTGTGAGAGTACCGCCGTGGAGACTCTGGTAATCCTCGCCTGTGCCAAACGTGATATCCACCTCACGCTCCTCATTGTTGAGAGCATCACCCCAGATTGAACCATGGTGGAATATGGTCTGCTCAAGGCGCGGATCACGGTTTACATAAGGATTCTGAGGATCGTAGGATGGGTCTTTATCAATCGGGAGACCATTACGTGTCTCGTAGGAGTCAACAAAATTCTGAGTCGGACCTGTGCGACCTACCGAAGACTCCTGGCCTTTGAAACCGCAGGGAGCGAACGACTGCTCGATTCTGCGCTGATTCCATACGGAGCGGCTGAGGATATACTCGTTGTTATGGATAGGGTTGGTCACGAAGCAGTCATAGTAATTCTGCTCGGGATTGTTGTCGGCTGTAGTGTGCAGACGATAGGGATTGCTCTGCTGGGCGTTTTTGTTGATGAAGTCAAGACAAGCCTGAGCAGCCTCCTCCCACCACTGTTTATTGCCTGTGGGATTGTTTAGAGCGGATGCACGGTAGACGAGAGCACGTGCTCTGAGAGCGTATGCCGCGGCACCGTTGACACGACCCCAGTTCTCCTCCTCATTGGAGTAACGGAAGGGGAGGTCATCCTTATACTTGTCACATTCATCGGCAATCCATTTGAGGGCATCGGCACAGTTGGTGCGCTCCGGAATAGCCATGCCGGGAGAGAGAATGATCGGCGTGCCGTTCTCATCATCGCCCACGATAGGTATATCGCCAAACCAAGCGGCAAGGTCCATGTGGAAGATGGCGCGGAGCACACGGGTCTCGGCTATCCAGCGGTCGTAAAGGCGATTGTTGTCGCCCGGTTTCTCACTGTTGCCGATTACGGAGGGCTTTGCATTGATCATAAACTGGTTGCAAGCGCGGATAGCCCTGTAGTAGCTGCTCCAGAAACCGGAAGCATAGGCATGGCTCGATGAGGAGAAGCCATCTTCAAGCACTTTGTGCATATTGTTGCCCCAGTAGCAGATAGCATTGTCGGTCATACAGTCGCGTGAGGCCTGGTCGCCACCTCCGATAGCACCGAAGGCATCCGGAAGGTATTCATAAAGTTTTGCCTGGAAGCCTCGGGTCATGTCATAGTCGCTGAAGACATTATCGGCCTGCTGTGTGAGGTCTACCTCCTTGTCGAGGTAGTCGCTGCAGGAGGCGCCCCCGAGAACGAGGGCGACTGCTGCGGCTATTGAATATATATTCACTTTCATAATTGGTGTTTCAGGATTAGAAGGTTACGTGAACTCCGAAGCTGAACGTGCGGGTCTTGGGATACCACCAGCAGTAAGACATCGGTTTCTCGGGGTCCATTCCTTTGGGAAGATGACTCCAGTTGGCGATATTGTAGGCGTTGAAGTAGAAGCGGCACTGGCTCATATGTATCTTCGAGATGATGTGTTGCGGAAGAGAGTAGCCAAACTCGATGTTACGGAGGCTCAGATAGTCGCCGTTCATGATCCAGATATCGTTCTCATATGTGGCATCACCCTCACGGTTGGAGTCGATGTTGTTGAAGCCACCCCAGAGCGGACGCGGATATTTTGCGTTTATGTTGCGTGGGTCGGTTGGATCGTCGGTGTAGTAACCCCAAGAGTTGACAACCTCGTGAGTACCCATATTCGACCAGCCGGAGAAGGTGGCAGCCGGGGAGATAAATACCGAGCGGTTGAGATAAGCGGTGAGCACCGTGCGAAGATCGAAGCCGGCATATGCCACATTGATTGCCAACGATGGAGTAACTTCCGGGATGATGGTGTAGCCGGTGGGTATCTTATCCTTGTTGTCGATGATGCGGTCGCCGTTGAGGTCTTTGAACACAGCGGTACCGAGCTGCTGGTTGCCACCGGAGTAGGAGTTGTAAGGATACTTCTCAGGATGGTCGATTGCATCCTGGTGGCTGGTGGCGATCAGGTTGGGATCGGAAGCCCACTGATTGAACCGGAACTGGTTCCAACCACCGACAGTGCCGTTGAAAGAGCTTTCATACAGCCCC
>CAMWZE010000461.1 GCA_947178685.1 uncultured Porphyromonadaceae bacterium | reverse complement strand
CAGAATGATAGAGCTCAATAAAGAGATAAAGTGGAAACCGGCTTCGACCGGAAGCGGGCGCTTCGGCAAATGGCTTGAGAATCTTCAGGACTGGAATCTTTCCCGCAGTCGCTATTGGGGCACACCGTTGCCCATATGGAGAAGCGAAGATGGAAGAGAAGAACTCATCATCAGCAGTTATGCACAATTGTATGATGAGATCGAAAAGTCGGTCAAGGCAGGTGTAATGTCAAAGAATCCTCTGAGAGAAAAAGGATTTGTTCCGGAGAATTATAGTCAGGAGAACTATGACAAGATTGATATGCATCGTCCTTATGTAGATGATATCATACTTGTGTCGGAATCCGGAAAGCCCATGAAGCGAGAGACAGACCTGATCGACGTATGGTTTGACTCCGGTTCAATGCCATATGCACAAATTCATTATCCCTTTGAGAACAAAGAGCTTCTGGATTCAAAAGAAGTTTATCCGGCCGATTTTATTGCGGAGGGTGTTGACCAGACACGTGGGTGGTTCTTCACATTGCATGCCATAGCAGGCATGGTGTTCGATTCTGTTGCCTATAAAGCAGTCATATCCAATGGTCTTGTGCTCGACAAAAACGGCAATAAGATGTCGAAACGACTTGGCAATGCCATCGATCCGTTCAACAATATAGAGCGTTTCGGAAGTGATCCGGTGCGTTGGTATATGATCTCCAACTCCTCACCGTGGGATAATCTGAAATATGACGAGAATGGAGTAGGAGAGGTGTCACGCAAGCTTTTTGCTACACTATATAATACCTATAAGTTCTTTGCCCTCTATGCAAACGTTGATGGATTCACAGGTGATGAGGCTCAGATAGCCATATCTGAACGACCGGAAATAGATCGTTGGATTCTGTCGCTACTCAATACATTAGTGAAAGATGTCACAGAGTCTCTCGACGACTATGAGCCTACCAAGGCAGCACGAGCAATCGAGGAATTTGTGAATGACAATCTCAGCAACTGGTATGTGAGACTCAATCGCAAGCGATTCTGGGCAGGAGAGATGAACTCAGATAAACTCTCAGCTTATCAGACACTATATGCGTGTCTGAAGACGGTGGCGTTGCTAATGGCTCCATTCGCTCCATTCTACTCAGACAGACTTTATTCCGACTTGGTGGAGCCCTCTCTTGCCGAGGGAGGATACGCTTCAGTTCACACAGCTGAATTCCCCACGTCAGATCCTGCATTAGTAGATA
Source organism: uncultured Porphyromonadaceae bacterium (assembly GCA_947178685.1). The sequence continues at coordinate 1,469 of CAMWZE010000461.1, read as the reverse complement.
CCGAACTTGAAGAGCGTATGAAGCTTGCACAGGTAATAACCTCCAATGTGCTAGCACTTCGTCGTAAGGTAAATGTAAAAGTGCGCCAGCCATTGCAGACATTACTGATTCCTGTGACAGATTCTTCACAGCGTCATGCAGTGGAAGCTCTTGAAGATCTTATCAAGGCCGAGTTGAATATAAAGGAACTCAAAATCGTAGATAATGAGGAGAGTGGACTTGTGAAGAAGGTAAAAGCTGACTTCAAGAAACTCGGGCCGAGATACGGTAAAATCATGAAGCAACTAGGAGCGTCCATTACCGGAATGAGCCAGAAAGATATATCCGAACTTGAGAGGAATGGAGAATTTAAATTTGTTTCACTCCCGGGTGAACCAACTGTAACTCTTGAGGATGTTGAGATCATACCGGAGGATGTGCCCGGATGGCTTGTAGCCAACGATGGCAACGTTACAGTGGCGCTTGACGTGACCCTGACTCCGGAGCTTATCAATGAAGGAATGGCAAGAGAGCTCATCAACCGTATCCAGAATATAAGAAAAGGAAATGACTTCGATATTACAGATAAGGTTGAAGTTGTGCTAACTGATCTTCCTGAAATACGTGCTGCAGTTGAGACATTCGGTGATTATATAGCAAGTCAAGTCCTTGCGGACTCAATCACCCTTTCAGCTGAAACAAAAGGAAATGATTTCACAGATCTTGAGATTGATGGAATCGAAGCCTATGCAAAAGTAATAAGGAAGTGATGGCTTCTAAGGAGAAAGAGGAATTTGTTCCGAGCGTAATAACTGACAGAGCTGTCATTAACCGAAGAATCTGGACAGTAGTTGCACTCAGTGTCTTTGTAATTCTGATAGACCAGATTGTCAAGATATATGTGAAGACTCATTTCTATCTTGGAGAGTCGTATCAGATTGCAGGATGGTGGCAGATAAAATTCATCGAGAACAACGGTATGGCATTCGGGCTTGAACTATGGAACAAGCTTGTGCTCAGTCTCGGCAGGATTGTAGCAGTGGGACTGTTCATTTGGTTTGTGGCAAAAATCAAAGCCGTTGAAGGGTTGAAAATGGGATTTTATGTTGCAGTAGCTCTAATAATTGCCGGAGCTGCGGGCAATATTTTCGACTGTGTATTTTATGGTGAAATTTTCAATAATCCCATGCCCCCGGAAGTTGCCACAATGTTCCCGATTGGAGGAGGTTATGCCGGCTGGTTTGAGGGTAAGGTTGTAGATATGCTCTACTTCCCCTTGTTCAGCTTCAACTGGCCGGACTGGATCCCTTTTGTCGGAGGTAATTCGTATGAATTCTTTCAGTATATATTCAATATTGCTGATGCCTCAATCTGTATTGGAGTGGCATTGCTAATATTCTTCTACTCAAACGACGCTTCGAGGGCTTTTCAATATCTCGGAAGCGAAGTGAAAGGAAATGATAAAGCGTGAAAGTTATGATGTATAAAGG
>CAMWZE010000460.1 GCA_947178685.1 uncultured Porphyromonadaceae bacterium | reverse complement strand
CGCCTGCCGGGGAATAAAACCGCGCGCGGCTGCCGACAGGGGTAAAGAAACCCGACATTCTTCTGAACATCAATAACTTTATCTATAAATGAAAATGAATTTATTCAGTGCCTCGGCTTTAGCCTTGGCTTGCTGCCTTTCTTTCTCGGCTGCCTCTTGCGCCGACAATGCCGACAAAAAGACAGCTCCCGCCGCTGCTCAGGCTTCTGCTAAAAAATCTGACAAGCCGGCTCACGAACTCCCTAACTACAGGTATGTCGATTCTGACTCTATCCTAAAAAACTACCATCTCAGCAAAGACTACACTGAGGATATGCTCCGTATGCAGAACAATATGGAGAGCGAGGCCAAGCGCCATGAAAACTCACTCCAGGCTCAGGCTGCAAATATGCAGAAGAAGATGCAGTCTAACCAATACCTCTCCGAAGCTGACTATCGCGCTGACGAGCAGAAGCTCAACAATATGAGGACATCTGCCGAACGTTCCCTCGCTTCCCTCCAGAAAACGTATGAGAACGCTGTCCTCAACGGTTCCAAAGCTGTCAACGATTCCATAGAATCTTTCATCAAGGAATATAACGCCAAGAAAGGATACGACGCTATTTTCATCAAGGCTTCTACCATGTATATCGATCCGGCCCTCGACATTACCAATGAAGTCATCGAAGGTCTTAACGCCCGATATAACAAGGTCAAGAAATAATTCCGACTTTTCTCTCTTCCTTCCATTCCCCGGAGAGCCGGAGGCGTCACCATTTGCCTCCCGCTCTCCGGCGTTTTTTCAACAATACCCCTGCTTTTTCCGTTTTTATCTTTGGGGAATGTTCCCCTATCGCTTTGAAGTTGGTAAAACTTCTTTTATATAACCCCGACTGATGATTGAAGACAACATAATTAATAAGGAGGCTAATGAGCGTACGGTCCTCGTTGGCCTCGTAACCCTCCGGCAAAACGAGGCGAAGGTCAAGGAATATCTCGACGAACTCGACTTCCTCGCAAGAACTGCCGGCGCCGAACCGGAAAAACGTTTCATCCAGAAACTCGACTACCCGAACCCTCGCACTTACGTCGGGAAAGGGAAACTGGAGGAGATCAGACAGTATATCGAAGACAATGACATCGGCCTCGTCATTTTTGACGACGACCTCTCCCCAAAGCAGGTCGCGAATATCGAGAGGGAACTGAAGGTCAAGATTCTTGACCGTACAAGTCTTATCCTGGACATTTTCGCTAAACGTGCCCAGACAGCTACTGCTCGCACTCAGGTCGAGCTGGCTCAGTATCAATATCTGCTCCCCAGGCTGACAAGGATGTGGACTCACCTCGAAAGACAGCGCGGTGGTATCGGTATGCGTGGTCCGGGTGAAACTCAGATCGAGACTGACCGCCGAATAATCCTTGATAAGATTTCCCGCCTCAAGAATGAGCTCCAGCATATCGACCGCCAGAAGAGTATACAGAGGAAAAACCGTGGGAAGTTGACCAGGATTGCCCTCGTCGGATATACCAACGTCGGAAAATCAACCCTCATGAACCTCCTGAGCAAAAGTGAGGTCTTTGCGGAAAACAAGCTCTTCGCAACTCTCGACACTACCGTGAGGAAGGTTATCATAGATAATCTCCCTTTCCTTCTCACTGACACTGTGGGATTCATCCGGAAGCTCCCTACTCACCTTGTGGATTCGTTCAAGTCTACCCTCGATGAGGTGCGTGAGGCGGATATCCTCGTCCATGTGGTCGACGTCTCTCATCCCGGTTTCGAAGAGCAGATAGAGGTGGTCAATAAGACTCTCCTAGATGTCTGCGGCGCTCAGGCGAAGCCGGTGATTATGGTCTTCAACAAAATCGATGCTTTCTCCTATACCCCAAAGGATCCTGACGACCTGACCCCCTCTACCCGCGAGAACATTTCCCTTGATGAGTTTCGTGAGACTTGGATGGGGCGAATGGCCAACAATTGCGTCTTTATCTCGGCTAAAGAGCGCATAAACATCGACGCTCTGAAGGATATGCTTTATCAGAAGGCTAAGGAAATCCACACGGAGCGTTTCCCTTATAATGATTTTCTCTTCCAAAAATATGACGATGATGACTCCATCTCAGACAACCCCTCAGACTCCGACCTCTGACAACAACATCCCGAGACTTCTCCTGTGGTGGGAAATCCGCCAACTGAAGAAGCAGGGGTGCTCGGCCGACAATTGGCAGACCGTCCGGTTTTCTCCGGGGGTTGACCTAAATTGCATCAACAACGTCCATTTCGGTGATGATGTCTCCGTCGAGGAGGGTGCCATATTACGCAATATCCCCGGCGGGATTTATAATTGCACCGTCAGAAAAAATGCGCGCGTGGAGAATGTCGGTCGGATTCGCTTCGGCCGGGAGGAAGCGTGTGGTGTCGGAGTGGCTGTGGCCGCTCTTGACGAAACTGGGGCGCGTCCCGTCTATATCTATCCCGGACTCTCTTCTCAGATTGCTACTCTCATGGCGCGTGTGCCGAAATGGGTGGAGAATAATCTCAAGCCGGGGCTCCGGGAGTTTCTCGACTCCAAAGCAGTGCCTCTTGAAATTGGTGAGGGCGCGGTCATTATCGACTGTGGCCTCCTCTCCAATGTCAGTGTCAGTCCGCGTGTCCGTATAGAGGGTGCCTCTGCCCTCCGTAATGGCGCAATTCTGAACAATGCCGTTGCGGGCAGGGAGTTCACCTA
>CAMWZE010000459.1 GCA_947178685.1 uncultured Porphyromonadaceae bacterium | reverse complement strand
CAATCTCTGTATTTTCCAAGGACAAAAGTGTTTATTTTCCCTATTTTACACCACTGATGAACAATTTTTCACCTTATCTGAACAGATTTTACATATCCATGACACGATTTTTCGGTTATTTTGTGGTCGAAATCAAAAAAATCAAACCACCTGACCAATGATGAAAAATTTACTCAAACTCATCGTGATCTCAGCGGCTGCCCTTCCGACAGCCGCACAGACTCCGGATCTATTCCAACCATATAAGGCTACAGACCTCAGGCTCCCGTCAGTGCCTATTGTGGTCTCAGACCCATACTTCTCCATATGGTCGCCCTACGACAAACTTAACGAAGGATGCACCGCCCACTGGACTTCTGCAGAGAAACCCCTCGAAGGTCTTCTCCGGGTTGATGGGGTTACATACCGTTTCTTGGGTGCCAAGCACACCGTGTTCGAAACCGTGGTTCCCATGGGCACCGAACAAGCCTGGGATGGCGTTTACACCACCACCAACCCCGGCAACGGCTGGGAGAAACCTGACTACAACGCATCATCCTGGAAAGCCGGCAAAGGGGCTTTCGGGTCTCAGGGCAACGCCGGAATACACACCGACTGGAGCGCTGAAAACAGCGACCTTTATGTAAGACGCCAGTTCAACCTTACTCCGGCCGACCTCGAAGGTGACCTTTACCTCGTTTACTCCCACGATGACAACTTCGACATTTTCGTCAACGGTACTAAAGTGGCGCAGGGTCCCGCCGAACTTAAGGAGAATGTCAAACTTGAGCTCACTCCCGATATCCGTAAACTCCTCCACCCCGGCAATAACGTGATCGCTACATATTGCCACAACAACGCAGGCGGAGCTCTCACCGACTTCGGTATCTTCCGCAACGTTGGCCTCGAAGATGCTTCTACACGCAACGCTGTCCAGAACAGTGTAGATGTGATGGCAACCTCTTCCTACTACACATTCGCTTGCGGTCCGGTAGATCTCAACCTCGTCTTCACAGCTCCAATGCTTATCGACGACTACGATCTGCTATCTTCTCCCATCAACTACATCTCTTATCAGGTGAAATCTACTGATGGAAATGAGCATGACGTGCAACTCCTGCTCGCAGCCTCGCCCGAGATTGCCCGTAACCAATCTTTCCAGCCCACACGCTCATCTCTTATAGAGAAAGATGGAATCAAATATTTGCAGACAGGCACCATCGAGCAGCCCATACTCGCAAAGACAGGCGACCATATCTGCATAGACTGGGGTTACTTCTATATGCCGGCTATTAACGGTGAGGTATCGCTCAACTCTGACGAGGCCGTGAAGAAGACATTCATGTCTACCGGCAAGCTCCCCAAGAGCGAGACATCTGTAGTGGCCACATCTCAGGCTGACCTGCCACTTCTTGCTTATACACACAACTTCGGCAAGACACGTCAGGCCGCTTCCTACACCCTCGTGGGCTATGATGAAATTCAAGATATCGAATACTTCTACAAACGCTACAAAGCCTATTGGGCTCACGACGGTAAGGTCACAATCTTTGATATGTTCAACCGTCTCAACAATTCCTATGCTTCAGTCATGCGCCGTGCCCGCGAGCTCGACAAGACTATCTATGATGATGCTGAAGCTGTAGGTGGCAAGAAGTATGCCGAGATACTCTCCGGTTCTTACCGCCATGTAATCGCAGCCCACAAGCTATTCCAGGATGAGAACGGCACACTTCTCTTCTTCTCCAAGGAGAACGACTCCAACGGTTGTGTAAACACTGTAGACCTAACATATCCCGAAGCTCCACTATTCCTCGTCTACAACCCAGAGCTCCAGAAAGCGATGATGACATCTATCCTCGACTATAGCAAGAGCGGACGTTGGACCAAGCCATTCGCGGCTCACGACCTCGGTCAGTATCCCAAAGCAAACGGACAGGTGTATGGCGGCGACATGCCTCTTGAGGAGGCCGGCAACATGCTCACTCTTATAGCTCAGTGCTGCAAGCTTGACGGAAACGCCAACTACGCTCTCCCCTATTGGGATATACTCACCACCTGGGCTGATTATCTCGTAGACAACGGTCAGGATCCCGAAAACCAGCTCTGCACCGACGACTTCGCCGGCCACTGGGCTCACAACGCCAACCTCTCTGTGAAGGCCATCATGGGTATTGCCGGCTATGCCGAGCTCGCACGTCTCAAAGGCGACGAGGCGACTTATCAGAAATACAATGCCAAGGCTAAGGAGATGGCCGCAAAATGGGAGGCCACCGCTGCCGAGGGTTCCAAGAAAGACCGCCACTACCGCCTCGCTTTCGACCGTGATAATACCTGGAGCCAGAAATACAACCTTGTCTGGGATAAACTCTGGAACACCGGTATCTTCCCCGCACAGGTAATGCCTACAGAGATCACATACTATCTCACCCGTCAGAACCAATACGGCCTGCCGCTCGACAACCGTAAGGACTACACCAAGAGCGACTGGATTATGTGGACCGCAGCTATGTCGCCGGATCAGAAGACTCTCGTGAAATTCATCGACCCCCTCTACGACTACATCAACGAGACCGAGACCCGCGTGCCCATCAGCGGCTGGTATGACACTGTAACAGGTCGCAAGACCGGCTTCATGGCCCGCTCGGTAATCGGCGGCCACTGGATGCCACTCCTCGCCTCCAAGCTCGCAAAATAACCGACAATCGCAAAAGCCGACAATCGTAAAAG